>CALDHH010000024.1 GCA_937941575.1 uncultured Alphaproteobacteria bacterium
CCGATTCTTAAACGTCCTGAATATGGATCTTTGGCGATATTTGCAATTTCTTTTATTTTATTAGCTTCAATTAAAGTTCTTTTTGCTTGTTCTATAATTGTCTCACCAATTGGGGTTAGTAACACTTTTTTATTGATCCGCTCAAATATCTGAATACTTAAAAACTGCTCTAATTTTTTTATTTGCATGCTTAATGCAGGTTGACTCACATTGCATTCTTCGGCTGCTCGCCCAAAATGACCAGTCTCCGATAGTTTAATTATATATTCCAAATCTCGTAAATTCATTGCATCTCCATTATAAGTAAAACTTATCAAACTTATAATAACAATATATTATACTTTTATTGTTCAGGCAATATATAGTTAATATAGAAACATTAATTAACAAACAAAGGAGAAATATAATGTTAGGTGTAGGAGATAAACTTCCAGAATTTAAAATGCAGGCAACTGTTTCAAATGATATCAATAATGCATTTGTTGATGTAAGCAGCGAAGATTACAAAGGTGATTGGTTAGTATTGTTTTTCTGGCCAAAAGATTTCACATTCGTATGTCCAACTGAGATTGCTGAATTTGGTAAACTAACTGGTGATTTTGCTGATAGAGATGCAAAAGTTCTAGGTGGTAGTACTGATTCTGAATTTGTACATTTGGCTTGGCGTCAACATAAAGAAGAGTTGAGCGATCTTCCTTTCCCAATGTTGGCTGATGTTAAAAGAGAATTAACAACTGCTCTTGGTATCTTAGATAAAGATGCAGGCGTTGCGCAACGTGCAACATATATCATTGATCCACAAGGAATTATCCGTTTTGCAATGGTAACTGACTTAAATGTTGGTCGTAATGCAAAAGAAGTTCTACGTGTATTAGATGCTTTGCAAACTGATGAACTTTGCCCATGTAACTGGGTTCAAGGCGAAGAAGTTATTAAAGTAGGTTAATAATTAAGTTTAGACTATACGGATAGAGGGTGTGTACTTCTATCCAACTTAATCTAAAGAAAAACAGATAAGAATAATTGGAGAAAATATCATGACATTAGAAAATTTAAAATCAGAAATCGGCGATTTCGCAAAAGATATCAGAATTAATTTAAGCAATATATTAACTGAAGCTGGTAATACAGATTTAGCCTTAAATCAAATTGGTGGAATTGCATTAGCATCGGCTTATTCAACCAAGAATCAGAAATTAGTGGATAATATATTAGCTGAATTTGATGGTAAAATATCAGAAGCAGAAATCAATGCCGCAAAATCAGCCGCAGCAGTAATGGGAATGAATAATATATATTACCGTTTCTTGCACATGGTAAGCGATGCAGAATATCAAACAATGCCAGCAGGATTAAGAATGTCTGTAATTGGTAAGCCAGGGATTGAGAAAATTGACTTTGAATTATATTCATTGGCAATCTCTGCAATAAATGGTTGTGGTATGTGTATTGATGCTCATGTCCATGAAATTACCAAAGCTGGAGTTTCAAAACATGCAATCCAATCAACTATTAAAATTGCAGCAGTAATAAATGCCACTGCCCAAGCTTTAGAAATCAAATAAATAATAAAATTAACTGCTCAATCTTAAGGAGAGTAAATATGTCTCAAGAACTAAAACTTGTTTTAGCGGATAGCTATGCGTTATTCCTGAAAACTCAAAATTACCATTGGAATGTTACAGGTCCAAATTTCAAATCTCTACATGAATTATTTGAATTACAATATGATGATTTATTCGCAGCAATTGATGAAATTGCAGAAAGAATAAGAACTTTAGGCGATAAAGCACCAGGATCTTTCTCAAAATATGCTGAAATCACATCTATAAAAGAAGGCGATGAGAATAAGCCTGCAGATCAAATGGTTACCGAACTTGTTGAAGATCAGGCTTTAATCATAAAAACTTTAAATAAAGCTCTTAAAATATCACAAGGTAATGATGATGAAGTAACAATTGGTATGATTATTGACCGTATCGCAATTCATGAAAAAAATGCATGGATGTTAAGAAGCAGCATTTAGTAAAAAATAATATAATTTAAGCAGGAGGGTTATTTGTGATTTTATATTGCAAATAACCCTTTTTCTATGGCATTATCTTTGCATAGGGGAGAATTAAATATGAGTAGTCAAGAATATACAATATCAAGAGTACAAGATGCCATCAAACAAGCAAATGGTAATTTAGCGCAGGCCCAGAGAATCTTAACTGATTGGTCGATCAAAGATCAAGGCTTGTTGATTGGCTTGGTTGCTCCGCATTTAAAAGGAATTGTAATGCATGCAATTTCTCATGAAAATAACAAGAAATTTACAACTGAAGAAGTATCATCGGAAGAAGTTGATACTATTACATCAGAGCTATCAGAAGCACTTGGTCAGAATAAAAGAAATATGGACGAATTTGGTCAAACTCCAAAAGGAGTTGCAGGTAAACCAAAACAAGCATCACAAGAGCATGTGAATGCAATTTATAAATTGGCAAAAAACATTGATAAGGAATGATATCTTAATGAATGATGCTGTAAAAAAATTAAAGACAAAAGAAGAATTAAGAGCAGAGAAAAGAAAAGCTTTTATGGAAGAGATTCTCTGGCAAGATGCTGATTTGGAATTACTTCCAGCTGATGCTTCTTTTCGAAGATATTACAGGGTAACAGGTGGCAATAAACCGGCATTATTAATGGAAGATCCACCAGATAGACCAAAAGTACCACCTTTGGTAATGGTTAGACCTTTTTTAAATATCGCAAATTTTCTAAGAGGCTTGGGTTTTTCAACTCCGATAATTATGGCTCAAGATATTGAAAATGGCTTATTATTAATTGAAGATTTTGGTGATACTACTTATAATAGTCTAATTAATTCAGGATTTGATGAGAAGAAACTATATGAATTAGCAATCGATACATTATCGGAACTGCATAAACATCCAAAAAGATGTGAAATACCACTTCCAGCTCATAGCGAAGAATTATTACTAGATGGAGCAATGCGATTAATTGAATGGTATTACCCATATATGAATGATGATAAAAAAGCATCGAATGAGTTTATAGAAGAATATAAAGAAACATGGATAAAATTATTTAAAGGGTTTTCTCCAGCCCAAGAAACAATAGTTTTAAGGGATTTTCATGTCGATAACTTAATTTATCTAGAAGATAGAGAAGGGATTGCAGCATGTGGCTTGCTTGATTTTCAAGATGCATCAATTGGTCAATTTGGTTATGATGTAATGAGCTTACTTGAAGATGCAAGAAGAGAAGTAAGTAGTGATCTGCAACAAGAAATGCAAGATAGATATATAAGAAATATGCCAGATAATTTTAACAAGCAAGATTTTTTATATTCATATAATATATTATCAGCTCAAAGAAGTTCCAGATTATTAGGGCAATTTGTTAGATTATCTAAACGTGATGGAAAAGATCAATATTTAAAATTTTTACCATATCTTAAAAAACTAATGAATATTGCTTTGAATAGGGAGGATATGAAACCTATGAAAGAATTATTCGAAAAACATAACTTTAAAATTTAACAAAGGATTATAAAATGTCAGAATTATTAGCATCAAGATTAAAAAAAGTAAAACCATCAGCAACTCTTGCCCTAACTGCAAAAGCATTGGAATTAAAAGCAGCTGGTAAAGATGTGATTGGTTTAAGTGTTGGTGAGCCAGATTTCAATACACCAAAACATATCTGTGATGCAGCAAAAGCTGCAATGGATAATGGTCAAACTAGATATACAAATGTAATGGGAACTCCAGAACTTCGCCAAGCGATTGCTGATAAATTCAAACGTGATAATAATTTAGATTACGATATAAGCCAAATTATTGTTGGTACTGGTGGTAAACAAGTTTTATTTAATGCATTCATGGCCACTTTAAATGATGGTGATGAAGTGATTATCCCAAGCCCATATTGGGTTTCGTACCCAGATATGGTTGAACTTGCTGGCGGTACATCAGTAATCGTTGAAGGTTTGGAAGAAAATTCATTCAAATTAAAGGCTAAAGATTTAGAAGCTGCGATAACCGATAAAACTAAATGGTTAATCTTAAACTCTCCTAGTAACCCAACAGGTTGTGCTTATTCAAGAGCAGAGATGCAAGAGATAACAGATGTTCTAAAGAAATATCCACATGTATATATATTGTCAGATGATATATATGAGCATCTTGTTTATGATGATTTTGAATTTGTAACTGCGGCTGAAGTTGAACCGGAATTAAAAGACAGAACGCTAACAATGAATGGTGTTTCAAAATCATATGCGATGACTGGTTGGAGAATTGGTTACGCGGCTGGTCCAGTTGATATTATAAAAGCAATGTCAAAAATCCAAGGTCAAAGTACTTCAAATGCAAGCTCGATCAGTCAAGCAGCAGCTTTGGCGGCATTAAATGGCGATCAAAAATTCTTAAAAGATTGGGTGAACAGCTTTAAATCAAGACGTGATATTGTTGTAAATATGTTGAATGAAGCTGATGGTATTGAAGCAATAGTTCCAGAAGGCGCATTTTATGTTTTTGCATCATGCAAGGGAACTATGGGTAAGTTTACTCCAGAAGGTGTTGAAATTAAAACTGATGAAGATTTTGCAACATATTTACTTGAATCAAAAAGCGTGGTGACTGTTCATGGTGAAGCATTTGGAATGTCACCATATTTCAGAGTATCTTATGCATTATCAGAAGATGTATTAATTGATGCAATGAATAGAATTAAGGAAGCTTGTGCAAGCTTAAGCAATGTTCAAGATATTGCAGTTTAAGTTTAAACTTTAAAATTATAAAAACCCCCAGATAAATTTAACTGGGGGTTTTTCTATATCTTCTTTATGGTTTAGGATTAGGTGGCTTCTTCTGAATATTTTTAGAATTATCAGAGTTTTTATTTCTTTTAAATGGTTTTAATAATTTTGAGCCATATTTTTTAAATCTATTTAAAGAATCGGATACCTGTACTCTTTTATCATCACGTATGACATTGAATAATCTCTCAAGTTCAACTATATGTTTCTCTTGTAACTTCTTTGCAAATTTTGCAATACCTTCTTCTTCCTTAGTAATTTTATCAAAATTCATGTCTTTTGATGAATATTTTATAATTTTCCTATGGATAAACTCTAGCTCTTTTAATGTAGGAGCTTCATCAAGCATATTAAACAGGTTTTGAAAGGATTCTTTACTTTTTAGATGCAGATCATCATTAAATAGCTTTTGTTCTAACATCTTACAAAGGGTTTCAATCTCTTCGTCTCTATTATCAATTATATCATCGGCTAGAGCTTCTAGTTTTACTAGATTACCTGGTTCTGCATTATCAATTGCAATGGATGGAGAATCTGCTTCACCTGGAGTGATATAATTATCAAAGCTAAATAGTTTAGCACCAATTTCATCACGTAGGTCTTCGTTGATATCAATATTGGACATTTCAATTGCCATGCCGATTGCTGATCCATGATTATCACCACCACGGATTAAACCGATTGGACTTATCTTATTATATTCTTCTGGGGTTAAACTAGCTTTTCTTGTACCCGTACCGAGATGAACCACGATAATCTCAGCATCAGGTGGTGCAATTCTTTTGGCTGCTGTATAGGCTCTTCTAGCAATACTTCCTGCAAAGAAGCTACCATCTATAAACGCATGTCTTTCGGTAATCTCTGGGTTTTTTGGATTTGGGTGGGTATAGGCGTATTTAGCAGGAAAGATAGTAGGGGCGCTTGTGCCACCTCTGATAAGATCAACCAAGCTCATTGTTTTCCAGCCTTTTGGATCACGTCTTCCTTTAAAGCTTTTTACCCAAACAGGTTTGTAATTTTTTATATCCATTGCTGGAAACATTACATTTGTTAAGCTATCACCAACTTTGGCGTTACCTAATCTATCTTCCAAGATATCTTCAAATGCTTTTGGATCATAAAAACCACTAGTTGTTGGTAGCAAATGCATTAACTGTCTGTATTTAACTGCGGGAAAGATTTTACTTGCCTCATTAATATAAAAATCACGCATATTCTCTGCGGTATATTTGGGCTTTGTCTTATCATGTTCAGATGGTGTTGTAAGGCCGGCTGCTACAATTGAACCTGTGGAAGTACCAGCAACCAAGTCAAAAAGTTCAGCAATGGGTTTTCCAGTTCTAGCTTCGATTTCCATTAGAAGTTTTGATGGTATTATGCCACGTACACCACCACCATCAATTGCAAGAACTGTAAAAACTCTTTTTTTTGTCATTTAATTACCTTTTTATCGCAATAATATTATATATATATTATATGCGGATGATATCTTGAATTATTATTATTATAGTTTGATGTTAAAAATAACATAATATATTTGAAGAGATTTGTAAAATTATTTTTAAATTATGATGCAAATTTTAACATTTCATTATTAAAATGATGCTATGATGCAGATTGATGTAGTACAATTCTGTATGTAAACGTTGTGTTTGGGTTATTCAATGACTGATTCTAAAAAAGATAAAAAGAGTAATAAATTAGGAACTGCGTTCATAACATTCTTAGTTATGATATTTTCTTTCACTCTACTTGTGTCAATTCTGGCATCGTTCTTGATTACCAAGGAGTTGGATATATCTTCAGTTACGACTTTGATTGGAACCAAGAGCATTGATATTCCAGTAAAAGATAGTTTGTTTTTGCTTAATATATCAATGGTTACATCAAGTATATTTATTGTATTAACTCTATTTGTAAAATTAATGTCTGGCGGTAAAAATACAGGGGTTGATATTGGAAAAGTTAAACAGCTTAATAATGCTCATAATAGATTAAAAGAAGAATATATAAATTTAAAAGAGGAAAGCGAATATATTGCTTTGAGAGATTTATATAATCAAGAAATTATCAATAATGTATCTGATGCTGTAATTGAAACAGATGAAAATGGAGTTATACTGCATTTAAACGATGGTTTGGGCGATATTACAGGAATTGATCCAGATACAATAATTGGTCTTTCTTTGTTTGAAAATCTGCATAGGAATTATAAAAAAGAAGCTAAAAAGATATTCTCGGATATGGTTAAAGGAAAAGTAGAAGATTTCTTTATCGAAACTAAAATTAAATCTAGTGATGGTTTTGTAATGGTGAATTTAACATCGAAGGTGAATAGAGAAGTTGAAAATAGTAAGAAAAGATATTTATTCACGGTTCAAAGTGTGGATGATTTCTATACAACTAATAAGAAATTATCTAGTTTAGAAGAAAATTATAAAGATGTATTTGATAATGCTGTAAGCGGTATTTATAGAAGTAGTATTGATGGAAAACTATTAAAAGTTAACCCTGCAATGGCTGAAATATTTGGTTATGATGATCCAAAAGACATGATGGCCAATATTAAGAATATTGGTAAACATCTATATGTAAGTCCAGAGAAGAGGGTTGAATTTGTATCTCAGATTGAAAAAGATGGCATAGTTAAAAATATTGAATCAGAGCTTATTAAAAAAGACGGTAGTAGCTTTTGGATAATTGAAAGTGCCAGATTAATTAAAGATGAGAACGGTAAAGCCAAATATTTTGAAGGTAGTTGTTGGGATGTAACTAATAGACGTGAAGTAACAGCAGCTTTGGATAAAGCGAGTTTACAAGTAGAACTTACCAATCGTGCAAAAATTGATTTCTTAACCAATATGGGGCATGAGTTAAGAACTCCATTAAATGCAATTATTGGGTTTTCTGAGATTATAAAAGATGAAGTTGTCGGGCCAATCGGAGAAGATTCTTACAAAGAATATGCCCAAGATATTTATGATGGTGGTAATTACTTACTTAAAATTATAAGTGAGATTCTAGAAGTGTCAAAAATAGAAACTGGTGAGCGTGAATTAAGTGAAGGCGAAGTTAAAATTACCAGCGTAGTTAAATCATGTATGACTATTTTAGATAATAAGATTAAAGAAGCAAAAATAAAAATATTCACTGAAGTGCCGGATGATCTTCCTTTGATCTGGGGTGATAAGCTAGTATTTAAGCAAATATTGTTTAATTTAATCGGTAATTCAATTAAATTTACCCCACAAACGGGAAAAATAACTATATCTGCAAAAAAGAGTAGTGATAACTCCGTTGTGATCGAAGTAAAAGACACTGGTATTGGTATGTCAGAAGAAGAATTAGAAAAAGCATTGCTACCATTTGGACAAGTATCAAGCGACCATAACAGAGAAAATTCTGGAACAGGTCTCGGTTTAACAATCGTTGATTCATTAATAAAAATGCATGATGGTAAATTTAGATTAGATAGTCAAAAAGGTTATGGTACAACGGCTAGAATAACAATACCGTCAAGTCGTATTATTGGACTTGAAGAAGATGATTTAGAAATTGAAGGTTAAATATCACGTTTTATTCAGCTTCTTCTTCTGGGTTAAAATCTAAAGCTTTCTTTGAAATTTCATAACTAAATCCGGCACGTGCAAGTGATGCCAAGTCTTTTTGATAGATATTCTCTTTATTCGATTCTCTAATTCTAAAACTGCCCAATCTTTTTCGCTCGGCATGCCTCAGGGCTGAAATATATTCTATATCTTGTTGTTCATTATTTGATCTGATTTCTTGATCTACCTTATTCAAAGCATATGCGATATCAGATTTATTTAAACCTTTTTGGGCAAGCTTGGAATAGATTAGCTTGCTTGAATTTCCTTTATTCCTAAAACCTCTAGCTTTGGATATGGCATAGATTTTATCGTTTAGTATTTCACATTCTAGATATCTAGTGATTAATTCATCAACGAGCTCCATAGATTCTTCGATATCAGTGCCATGATGCTTACATGATTTCTCAACCCTTTGCTTTAACAGGCGCCTTAGATTTGCAGATGAGCTCGCATATCTTTCTAAATAAAATAAACTATAGTTTTCTAAGTATTTTTTTGTTATTTTTTTAGGGATTTTCTTATAATTTTTTTCTACCTGCATAATTGCCTATATTTTTTATATGAGTTTGGTGTATGTTTGAAATTGATAATATATAATTGGAGAATATAAGTATATGGATATTAAATTAAACCAGCCTAAAAATATTGGTTTGGTCAATTGGATAGGTCTTTGGACTTTATCTAGCCGTGAAATAAAAAGATTTTTAAAAGTTTATACCCAAACAATCTGTGCACCAATGATGACTAGTTTTTTATATTACATGGTTTTCTCATTGGCAATTGGCTCAGAAGGGCGAGTAAGCGGAGATATAAAATTTGTTGAATTCTTGGTACCAGGGTTAATGATAATGGCAATGGTACAAAATGCATTTGCCAATACTTCTTCATCAATATTAATTAGTAAATATGATGGCAGTATCGTCGATTATCTAATGCCACCGTTATCAGCATTCGAATTTGCCCTGGCTAAAGTTATTGGAGGAATCGCAAGAGGAGCTACAGTTGGTTTGGCAATATACGTATTCTTCTCAATCTTCATGGATATTCAAATCTATCATATTGGTTATATAGTGTTTTATTCCATTATGGGTTGTATGATGTTGGCAATATTGGGAGTTATTGGTGCAGTCTGGGCAGAAAAATTTGATCATATTGCTGCAATGACTAATTTCGTGGTATTACCAATGACCTTCCTATCAGGCACATTCTATTCAATTGATAGATTGCCAGATAATTTAAGATTTATGGCAGATTTTAATCCATTCTTTTATATGATTGATGGTTTTAGATATGGATTTATTGATCATAATGATAGCAATTTATTCACTGGAATATTAGTAATGCTTGGCATGAATATATTTTTATGGTTTATATGTCTGACCATGTTGGCAAAAGGTTATAAAATAAAGAATTAGAGTGATGGAAATAAAAGCAAATAAAGAAAATGTAATAGATGATTTGGTAATGCCGTTTAGCTTTGAAAAAAGCAATATAAGGGGCAGGGTAGTTAGATTGGGTAAAACTCTACGTGATATAGTAACAGCTCATAATTATCCAGCACCAGTGTCCTACTTATTAAGCGAAGCTATAACTGGCTGTGTATTATTATCTTCGATTTTAAAGTATGAAGGCGTATTTTCTCTTCAGATAAAAGGTGATAGCGCGATTAAAGCGTTACTTGTTGATATTACAAGTTCTGGTGAGATTAGAGCTTGTGCAAGCTTTGATGAAAATGCTGTTAAAAAACTTGCGAAAAGAGATGAACAGATAGGTCATAATTATCGCTCAATGCTTGGTAAGGGCTTTATGATCTTCACGGTTGAACAAGGTGAGAATACAGAGAAATATCAAGGTATAGTAGAACTTAGCAAAGATAATATCTTAGATTGTATCTTGCATTATTTCCAGCAATCGGAACAAGTAGAAACCCATGTTAATATGAAGGTGCATCCACAAGATGACCAATGGCGTTCTGGTGCAATTATGATTCAAAAAATGCCAGAGAATAAAGAAGGTAGAATTGATGATAAAGAAGAAATTGACGAAGATGCGTGGAATAGAAGTTGTATCCTATTAGGATCATGTAAAGAAGAAGAGATCTTATCGCCAGTGTTACATTCAAGTGAGATATTATACCGTCTATTCCATGAAGAGGGCGTTCGTGTTTATGATACCCAAGATCTAATTCATAAATGCAGATGCTCTAAAGAACGAGTAGAGTTAGTCCTTAAAAGTCTACCCAAACAAGAATGCATAGAAAGCCTAGACGAGAATAGAGAAATGATAGTTAATTGCGATTTCTGTAGCTCTAGCTATGGCTTTAATGAAAAAGATATTGAAGTATTATTTGCTTAAACTGTCAGTGAAAGAACTTGCTTTTTTTCTGAACTGAGCAAATTTACTTGGTTCTTCTGGAACATAAAATGTAGAACCTCCAGGTATCTCAAGGTCAGGTATTCCATTATTCTCAATATCTGCAATTCTATTAGCCAATTCGGCACTTAACTTAGCAGCTTTTTTATCGGCATAGGTATTTTTGATATCAGCAATCTTTTCTTTAGTTGCATCAATCGGGGAGGGCATTTTTTCTGCGATATTATCAATTGCTTGCCCAACAACCTCACCATGTGCAACGGCTGAAGCGTAACCTTTTGCATAGCCCAAGTTACTACCCACTTTATATGACCCAACACCCACGACTGTCGTAACTGCTACAAGTGCAAATGCTGCTGTTGTTTTTCCAATTTTAATTTCCATCTTAATATTACCTTTATTTGTTAATTCAATAAAGAGAATATAACCTATGTAAAAAGATCTGTCAACAAATATGTTAACTTTTTATTAAAAAAGTTTTTAATAACGCCAGAAATTTGGGTGGAGCATTACTAATAAAGTAAATAATTCTAATCTACCTAATAACATTCCAACACATAAAACCCATTTTGCTGCATCTGGTAATGGTTTAAAAGTTCCAGATGGTCCAATTATATCACCAAGAGCAGGGCCGACATTAGATATAGCAGTTGCAGCTCCTGACATTGATGTTAAGAAGTCTAAACCGATCAATTGTAGGGCAATTGCAATTACTGAAAAGCTGATGGCAAACATAAAGAAGAAGCTCATCACGGCCATTGGCACACCATCAGGAATAGGTTTATTATTATATCTCGCTTCAAATATTCCATGTGGACTCAACAGTTTTTTCATCTGAACTAAAAATACCGAATATAATACTTGGAATCTAAATATCTTTATTCCACAAGTGGTTGAACCGGCACATCCACCGACACACATCAAGAAGAATGCCAAGCTTATTATAAATGTTCCCCATTGACTGTAATCTGCAGATGCATAGCCAGTACCCGTTATAATCGATACGAAGTTAAAGCTACCTAATCTAAATGCTTGAGATAGGCTAATATTCTGAGTGTTCATTAAATGAAGAGTAACAGTAAATACAGATAATATTATAACTGCCAAGAATACCCTGACCTGGCTATCGTTTAATATAGGTTTAGTACGACCTTTGATAAGATGAAGGTATAAAACAAAAGGTAGGCTACCGATTAGCATGAATATAATTGCAATTGATTCTATCGATGCACTTTTGAAATATCCAATTGACTGATCATGAGTTGAAAATCCACCAGTTGCGATTGTTGTCATGGCATGAGCGAATGAATCAAATATCGTCATACCAGCAATTGAATAACAAATGGCACATATAAAAGTAAGCCCAATGTAAATTGCACCAATATAAGCTGCAATTTTTGAAGCACTAGGTAGAACTTTTTCAACATCAATTGATTCCGCTTTAAATAATTGCATTCCACCGACTTGTAACAAAGGTAAGATTGATAATGCCATGATGATTATACCGACGCCACCAAGCCATTGTAATATAGAGCGCCATAATAATATACCGGGATCCGTATTATTCAAGCCATTGAGAACGGTTGATCCAGTGGTTGTAATTCCAGACATTGCTTCAAAAAATGAATCTGTGAAGCTTAACGATAGTTCAGAGAAATAGAATGGCATGGAACCGAATAGGGCGATCACTATCCAACTTAGATTAGTAAGCAAAAACGCTTGGCGCATATCAATTCTGAAATCTTCTTCTCGGGTAACTATTATTAATAACACGCCAGTGAATGATGTAATTATGCTGGAAGATACAAATATTTTCCAATCTGGGTTGTTTGTTGATAAATCGACAATTGCAGGCAATAACATTGTTACTGATAGAATTGTTAGTAATATACCAACTACAAAAAATACGGGATTACAATTCAATTTGATTAATGCCTTATATTATTATCTTGATTAAGTTCTGATTATTAAGATCTTTATAATAAAAAAGGCTGAAGTAAAACTCCAGCCTTTTTATTAACTAATTTGCTTGGATATTATTCTAAGCTAATCTGACCGCGACGGTTTGCAGATTCTCTGATGTTATCAGCAGTTTGTACTAACATATCTGATTCACCTTTTGCATCTTGTCTAATCATTGTTGTAGGAATTCCTCTAGCATTTAGACCATCAACGATTGCTTGCGCACGTTTCTGAGATAATTTGTAGTTATAGGTTTTTGATCCTGATGTATCAGTGTAACCAGTGATTACAACATTGTTTACATCTTGACGACGAGATACTTCAGCAACAACAGCGTCTAATACATCGCTAGCACCACTTGTTATGTCGCTTTTATCCCAATCGAAGAATACGATAAACATTGCTTGTTCTAATGGAACTACTTCTGGCTCAACTTCTGCTACTGGAACTGGAACTACTACTGGAGCTGGTTCTGGTATTAAAGCTTGTAGCTCTTGTAATAAAGCATAGAATTGTGATTTACATCCTGCAGGATCTTGGTTATTCCAATCTTCTTCCTGAGTTTCAACCCAACAATCGAATCTTGCTTGTGCCATTGCTGATTTTTCTGGAGCTAATTCTCTTGTACCAGCTTCTAGAACGTCAACTAATGCTGCTCTTGCTTCTGTTAGTTCGATTAGATTTGTGTTTGATAGGTTCCAATCATCTAATACTTCTGGCATTACTACATCGCCATGTGCAGATGCGATACCTTTACGAGCGAAATGAATTCCGTCTGCGTAATCTTTTTCTTCATAATGTTCGTTATTAGAAATTGTTTTATATTCAGATGTTAAGTATTTTGTAAAAGAAGATCCAACTGCATCCATACCTTTTAACGCTAAGACTTCTGTACTTTTTTGTGCTGCACAACCTGCAAGCATAGTAGCTGCAACAATCATACATGCGAATTTATTAAGACGTTTCATTTCAATTGACTCCTCAAAGTTTCAAATTATTTGTTTAATCTCTTTAAACATATACTTCTTATTAATACATAAGTACATGACTAATTAAGAAATAAAGATTAATACTTTATCTTAATATTTTCAAGCTTTGTAAAGAGTTATTTTCAATAAAATATAAATTAGTTAAAAAAAGCTTGACTTTCTCTGTATAAATTGTATTTTATGGCAACAATTTCAAATGATAATAACAATAAAAACAAAAGGGAAATTAGTATGGATAATTCACTAAAAAATAAGAATATTTTAATTTTGGCTGCAAATGGTTTTGCAGAAAATGATATGACACAAGTACAACGTGTTTTAACTTCCAATGGAGTTAAGCCAACAGTTGTAAGCCCAGATAACGGCTTGATAAACGGTTGGAATGGCACTGCATGGGGGCATCATTTTCCAGTAGATTCTTATATTGGTGAAGTATTATCTGTTGATTATGATGTTGTAATTTGCCTTGGTGGCGAAAGAAGTGTTGCAACATTGTTAAATAATCCACATACAAACCGTATCTTAAATGGCTTTGTGCTTACTAATAAGCAAATGGTTATGATGTCGGAATCAGTAAAATTACTTAGCGGTTTTGAAGATGTCAAAAACTGGACAATCGCCGGCTTAGAAAGCGATAAAGATGCTATGATAGAAGCTGGTGCAACTTGGTCAGATGAGAATTTCAATATTGATGGATTCTTAATGACAGGTAATGCAGCTCTGGATACAGAAAATTTCATCAGTGCAATGGTTGAACATGTATCTTACGTTGAGCTAGAAGAAAAATTAGCAGCTTAAAGTAAACAAACCTTAAATTAGGCAATATCATATGCGTGCAGAAATTGATCACATTGTTAATGAAATAAAATCTTCCATGTCTTTATTGCGGAGGCATCTTTGACTGGCATAATGCAGTTACAAGATTAGAAGAACTTAACGCTTTATCTGAAGATCCTGATTTATGGTCAGACTCAAATAAGGCTCAGAAAATAATGAGTGAGAGAAATAAGCTTGATAGTAATATCACTGCAGTTCGAACAATTGAGAACTCAGTATTGGAAAATATTGAATTAATTGAGCTTGGTGAAGCCGAAGAAGATCAAGAAATAATCGAAGAAGCTGAAAATAGCTTGTTTGAATTAAAAAAAATAGCCGAGAAAAAAGGTTTAGAAAGCTTATTATCTGGTCCAGTTGATGCAAATGATGCTTATTTAGAAGTCAATGCGGGCTCGGGCGGAACGGAAGCCTGTGATTGGGCCATTATGTTACTGCGAATGTATATGAGATGGGCAGATAAACGTGGCTATAAAACTGAAATCTTAGAACAAAGAGATGGCGAAGAGGCCGGAATTAAATCCACAACGATCCGGATTACTGGTCCAGATGCCTATGGCTGGATAAAAACAGAGAGCGGTGTGCATAGATTAGTTAGAATATCACCTTTTGATTCGAATGCAAAAAGACATACTAGTTTTGCTTCAATCGCTGTAACTCCCGTTGTTGATGATGATATTGAAATTGAAATTCTGGACAAAGATCTAAGAATTGATACTTACCGTGCAAGTGGTAAAGGTGGTCAGCATGTTAATAAAACCGATAGTGCGGTTAGATTAACTCACATCCCAACTGGTGCGGTCGCGGCTTGTCAATCAGGAAGATCACAACATCAGAATAAAGCAAATGCAATGAATATGCTAAAGGCCAAACTTTATGAGCTTGAATTGCAAAAGCAACAAGATGAAAAAGATAAGCAAGAAGAGCAAAAAACTGATATCGGTTGGGGACATCAAATAAGATCATATGTCTTGCAACCTTATCAGATGATAAAAGACGCTAGAACCGGAGCTGAAACATCCAATAGCGCTGCTGTTTTAGATGGCGATATAGATCTATTTTTAGAAGCATCTCTATCCCAGAGATTAGATAAGTAAAAAATAGCAATAATCTAATTTAAATGCCTAAAAAATACTGGTAAACTAAGAAAATAAGGTTTAGAATAAATGAATCAATGTTTTAGGGTTCTTTTGTTTATGCCTTAAACATTTCATTTAGTGTTTTTTTTAGCATAAGGGTTTTTTTGATATGCGTCGTTCTAGTGCAATTGTAATGGGTTTACTTCTTACTTCCACAACATCTTTAATTTCTATTAACGCAGTGGCTGATTTAAAAATCATCGGTGGCGGATCTGCTGAAGTTGGCTTTGTTAAGCCAATATCAAGTTGGAAAACAAAAGAAGTATTAACCAAAAGCGGTAGAGTTGGTTATTGTGCAATGGTTAATCATTACGAAAAAGGTGTGATGTTTGCAGTTGCCAAAAATTCAAAAGGTTCTGGATCAATTGCTTTGGACTTTCAAAATAATATGTTTGATGCAGGTAGAGAATATTCTGTAGCACTTGGCGTTGATAATAGATTTTCAAAAAAATTAATGGGTAAAGCAAATAGCGAAAATTCATTAATCATCCAATATGGCCAAGATTCTGAATTATATAATGCATTACAAAAAGGTAAAAGATTAGACGTTGTCCTGCCTGAAAATGGTATAAGTTTTGATTTAACTGGTTATAATAACGGTTTGAATAAATTGGACAATTGTTTATTAGGTGGAAAAGAAGTTACCCAAGAAGTAAAACTTTCTCCAGCAGAAACCATGCCTAAAGTTGCTCCAAAAGAAGTTGTGATTAGAAGACAGAAAGCTATGCCTTCTGCTAATGTAATGGACATGGATAACTCTGTTATTAGATCTGCACCAACTGCTGCAACTGGTGTTGTGACTAAAGTTATTGAACTTGGTAAAAAAGCTCCAGTTATTGCATCTGCTCCAGTTGTGGCTCCAATACCTGCGCTTCCGAATCCTGTAAAAATATTTGATCAGAATGTCTTGAAAAAATACGGTGCGGCTTCGCCAGCACCTGCACCAAGAGTTGTTCAAATACC
>CALDHH010000025.1 GCA_937941575.1 uncultured Alphaproteobacteria bacterium
TTATCTGAATCAACAGTATTAATATCAAATGATGATAGCGTCCATTCACAAGGAATTAAGATATTGGAAGATATCGTAAGACCATTGGTGAAAGAAGTATTCGTTGTTGCACCAGAAAATGAACAATCTGCGGTTGGACATTCATTAAGTATCCATGATCCATTACGGATAAAAGAATATGATGATCATCATGTATCTGTATTTGGTACTCCGACTGATTCAGTAATCGTTGGTATTCAAAAAGTAATGAAGGATAAAAAGCCAGATTTTGTTTTATCTGGTATTAATCATGGTAATAATATTGCTGATAATGTTACATATTCTGGAACGGTAGCCGCTGCAATAGAAGCGGCTTTACTTGGATATCCAGCCTTGGCTTTAAGTCAGTGTTTGGGAGAGAAGAGTGGACCAATTGATTGGTCAGTTGCACAAGAACATCTGCCAATTATCTTGGAAAAGATGCAAGGAATGGCTTGGAGCAGTAACGATCTTATCAATATAAACTTCCCAGTTGCGGGAGTTAAAAAAGAAGTTAAACATCGGGTTCTACAACAAGGCCATCACCAAATGAGTGAAGAGGCTTTAATTGAATGTATTGATCCAAGAGGTAAGCCTTATTACTGGATCGGTCCACCAAATGAAACGCCTGCTGATAAAGAATTAGATGATGATATTGCGGGTTTATTTGCGGGTGATATAACAATTACTCCATTATCTTTAAACCTAACTGATCATAATGCCATGATAGATTTTAAAAAGGTGTTTAGTTGATTAATAGCGGTATTGAAGCCAAAAAAATAAGATTAATAATGAAGCTCCGCCGTTCTGGAATTGTGGATACTAATGTAATGGCTGCGATTGAACGCATTCCAAGGGAAGCATTCGTGCCAGAGACTTTTATCGATCAAGCATATGAAGATATGGCATTACCAATCGGTAGGGGACAAACAATAAGTCAGCCCTTGGTAGTGGGCATGATGACCCAAGCATTAGAATTAAATGATAGAATTAAAGTATTAGAAATCGGTACTGGTTCAGGCTATCAAGCAGCAATTTTAGCAAAACTATCAAGGCGCGTATATAGTATCGAGAGACATAAGCATCTGCTTGAAATTGCAGAAAAAAGATTAGAAGAATTAAAAATAAGAAATATCACAGTAAAGGCAGCCGATGGTATGTTGGGTTGGGAAGAGCAAGCTCCGTTTGATAGAATAATTGTAACGGCCGCATCACAAGGCGAACCACCAAGAGCGTTATTAAAGCAATTGGCAATTGGCGGTATATTGATAATCCCAATGGGACATAGAAAAAGCGAACAATTTATCTATAAAATAGTTAGAACAGAAAATAGTTTTGAAGCCAAAAAGTTAATTCCAGTAAGATTCGTGCCTTTATTACCAAATATTGCCAATGATGAAGATGAAGATATTATGCCGATGCTATCGGAATTATCAGATGAAACGAATATAAGATAATCATCTACTTTACTTGTATTAAAAAGCGATTTAATATTAAATCTAATCAGTTATTATAAGATCTCATTAAACTTCCTTTATTGGGTAATGATCTAATCTTTTTACAAGACTAAAAACCATATTTTTATATTTAGGAATAGCTATCAAAATGCAAAATAAATCAAAATCCAAACTAATTTTACCATTAATCGCAATTAGCTTAACTTTAACTGGTTGTATTGCTCGTAATGCTCCTCCAGCCCCTGTTTTGCATCTTGGACAGGGAAATGTTGAATCAATGTCTGGTTTTGCAATTGTAAGACCGGGAGATACAATCTCAACTATTGCCAAAAGATATTCTGTGTCAAATGCGGATATTATTGCGATAAACGGATTATCTAGCGCAAATGGTATACAGACAGGTAAAAGATTAAGATTGCCACCGCCAAGAGAATATTTAGTTGGTAGGGGGGACACAATATATTCCATCTCAAAAATGTTAGGGATTAAGCCATCGGAATTGGCAAAAGTTAATAATTTAAGAACTCCATATTATTTATATGAAAATCAAAGATTAACTATGCCTAAAACCTCTTATATAGCTCCTAGATTTAAAAGCCCAGCATTTAACAATACTCCAGACCCAATTCAGCTATCAAGAGGCCCTAGTATTGCAATTGATCCAGTTGAAACTACCTCGATTGATTTTGATAACCCAAATATTGAACCGATTGATGTAGTTAATAATAATCAAATTATGCAAGAACCTATCGATCAAACATCTTCTAATATAGCAGATAATATAAATTCTAGTAGCAAGCACGGTTTTATCTGGCCAGTAAGAGGTCCAATATTATCATCTTTTGGGTCAAAAAATAATGGCTTGCATAATGATGGAATAAATATTGCTGCTCCAAGTGGTGAGCCAATAATAGCTGCGAAAGATGGTACAGTTGTTTATGTTGGAGATGAGCTAAGTAGTTTTGGTAACTTGATTCTAGTCAAGCATAATGATGGTTTAATGACAGCTTATGGACATCTTAGCGAAATAGATGTTAATAGAGGTGATACAGTTAAACAGGGATATCAAATTGGAACAGTGGGTAAAACAGGTGATGTCGATAATTACCAACTTCATTTTGAAGTGAGACGTGGCAGTGTTGCTCTTAATCCAGAAGAATATCTATAAAGAATAATCCGTATATTTTATATAAGAATTAACAAGGTAAAGAATGTTTGTATTCTTTACCTTGTTTGACTGATCTATTATTTAGGTTGGAATTCCCTACCATCGGATATTGGTTGCTGACGAAGTTTAATCGCTGCTCTTACAGCCATCAAAGTATTTATCTGCTCTTGTAAATCATAAATATCTTGCAAGGTCATTGAAGTATAGGCATCAAGATTAGTTTGCTCTTGTTTAATTGCACCAATATCATCATTTAAATGTAAGAAATAAGCCGGATCCATAAATCTTTCTTTAGTCATGGCTAGCATAATTTCATTATAACTTGGGTCTGCAGATATCTCGGCCGCTGGGATTTGTGCTCTTGTTCTTATTTCATTAACCGCTGTTGCAGCATTTGTATCAGTATCAATTATTGAAGATCTTCTACCAAGCATTTGTCCAACAACATAAATTGGAACTTGCCTAAGAGCGAATTTATTTCTTCTATCTAAAAAGTCCATCTGTCCTGCAACTGAATTATTTATAACATTGTCAGATAAGGTATATCCTGCCTCTGGTAAGAATAGATTCCTAAATACTTCCACAGAACCAATAATATCAGCAGCGCTACTCATATTAATAGTGTCGCTTAATAATAATTGCTCCATATTAATATCGGCATTTACCAGATGTGGGTGAGCCGGTGCAGCATTCAAACACATTGAATTAGATCTGTTTCCTGCTTGGTTACAGAAAAACTCAGTATATCTTACCCATCTCTCATTTTGATAAGCAAATAGACTATCTTGTGATATTGCATTATTAGCACCTAAATCTTCTCTGGCAAAATCATAAGTAATACCTTGGGCAACTGCAGATGCAGTTGCGGCTGCAAGGGATAGTTTAGGGGCAACTGTACCACCCTGACAAGCAAGACCACTAGGTCTAAATCGTCTTGCGGCTTCAACTTCTAGTTTTTCTAGAACCTGCTGTGTTTTTACCTGATTATCGGCATCAAATAACTGCCCAATAGTTTCAGTCTGGTCAACTATATTAGTATAAACTTGGTTTACATGGCCTTTAAAGTTTTCAGCTATCCCATGTCCATCAGCAGCTCCATTCGGAACACCGCCACTTGTTATCCAATCTGTAATAAATTCTTCAAATTGTGCGCCACCTTCATTATCCTGAGCAAATGTAAGTCCTCTTACATCAGCTGTCTCCGTACATGGATCTGCGCCACCAAAGGTACCAGTTAGGGGAGCTTCAGCACCGCCACAGGCAGTACTTGGGTTTCCAGGTCCCAATGGGTCTGGGTTGTTAGGATCTGGGTCAAAATCAGGATAAGCTACTTCAACTATAGGGCTAATACATTGATCTAAAAAGTCCGAGAAATAAAGCAACCTTAGTAAGTTAGCTGTTACAGGCCTTCTAAGTGTTGGCAGGTCTACATATCTTTGTGCCCTGAGAATTGGGTCATCGTCTTGATTTTGAAAGACTGTAGCATCTGTGTTTACATACCTATAACCACCACCATTTCCAGGATAAGGATTTGGTGGTTCTCCAGGTATGAATCCTAAAAATAACTCTACATTATAATTATAGAATCCATCCGTAAATTTATTAACTAACCTACTTGTCCATGCATTAACAAAGTCTGAATAGGCTTGACCCGCAATTTCTATATCATCTTCAAAATCCAAAGTCATAACAAAGTCAATTATGTCTTGTGGGTCCTCACCAATATTCCTGAACATTATCATCACATCTGTAGTACTTAAACCTATCTCAGCTTTAGCAGCGGCTAAATCGGCATCAACTAATGTTTCGGCTTGAATTAAGCCTCTCTCTATTTGGTCAATAATTGTTAGCTCAGGTTGATTTGTATCTGGGTCTATAGGGCCATTTCCTGGGACAGCCGTATTATTGGGTACTAGTGGCCCAGTACCTCTGGTTGGTTCACAAGGTATTAAGCTTATTGGTAAAGAACAACCATCTCCTTCAGGTAGTATCGAACAAGTCGCAAGTTCAGGATTTGTCTCTGATGCTGGAGCTGAATAAGAAGATATGGGAAAACTTATAAGGAATATAATAGATAACCATATAATATTTAGATTTATATTTTTCTGTAGGTTTAACAATGTATAGCGCCTTGATTAAAATAAAAACACATTATTATTGTACCATAAAATAATCTAATATAAAA
>CALDHH010000026.1 GCA_937941575.1 uncultured Alphaproteobacteria bacterium
TATTTCTGGATTATCTCTATTTGGATTAGCAAAAGTTGAGCCACCTGTTTTTTCCTTAACTGGTTGTGAATTTTCACGTTTTTCTTTTACTTCCAAAATATCTTTTTTAATTTGCTCTTTATCACCAGCAATAGATTTTAACCTTGCTTCAATAAAAATAACATCCTCCGCAATATCATTATGACGGTAAGTCATATTCATATCTGATGCTTTAAGATTTTTAACTTCGCAATCTCTGGTAATAATTGTGGCATCATGCAAGACATCAACCATCTCGGATAAATAAGCCCCTGCATTCATTCGCAAAGCTCCGCCAATTGACCCTGGAATACCACTAAAAAAAGATAAACCATCGCGGCCATTATCTGCGGCAAAATTTGCAACATTCATATCAAGCGCCGATGCACCAGCTTTGACCAATTCGCCATCCATTTCAATATTAGCAAATTCACGCCCTAGCCTAATTACCACGCCCTTAATGCCACCATCTCGAATCAATAGATTTGATGCAACACCCACAACCGTGATTGGAATATCTTTTGGACAGTTTTTTAAGAATAGAGCTAAATCAGCAATATCTTTTGGCTTAAAGAAAACTTCTGCCAAACCACCAGTTTTAAACCAAGTGGTTTTTGATAAATCATAATTTTCTCTGATTGAGCCTCTAAGCTCTGGTAATTTATCAATTAAAGAGGCCATATTATTAACTACCATTTGCTTGTTTTTTAAATTCAAAAAATTCTTCTAATTTCGCTGGTAGCTCATTTGCCCAAGTAGAAATTGAACCCGCACCCAAGAATATTACAAAATCCCCAGATTCTGCATGATTATAGATTAGCTCGGCCAAATCATCCGAACTATCCAAGCCAATTACTTCTTGTCCAGTTGATTTAATAATCGCATCGACCAGAGTATCTTTATTAATTCCATAGATTGGCTTTTCACCTGCTTCATAAACATCTGCAATAATAACCTTATCAGCATTGGCAAAAGATTCCGCAAATTCATCAAATAAATCACGTAATCTGGTATATCTATGTGGTTGCATAATTGCGATTAATTTCTTACCACTGCTATTCAAGGCATCACGGCCAGCTTTTAAAACTGCTTCGATCTCTACTGGATGATGGGCATAATCATCAATAATTGAAATCCCATTTACTTCACCAGTTTTAGTAAATCTCCGTTTAACCCCTTTGAACCCAGATAATGAATTACGGATTGTATCAATATCAACGCCTAAATTAATTGCCACTGCAATCGCGGCCAAGCTATTTAAGACATTATGATTACCAAACATTGGGATGAATATCTGACCATTATCAGCTCCATCAACCCAGATTTTAAATTCAATTCCGTCTTTTTTAATATCCAAATCAGATGCACGGATCATGGCATCATCACTAAATCCATATGAAACAACTTTTCTAGAAAATTCAGGAATTAATTCACGTACAATTTCATGATCAATACAAGCAGTTACAAAACCATAAAATGGTAAATTAGCCACAAATTGTTTAAAGGCTTTTTTCAAATTATCAAAACTGCCATAATGGTCTAAATGCTCGGGATCGATATTGGTAATTACTGCGGCCACTGCTGGTAACATCGTAAAAGTACCATCGCTTTCATCGGCTTCAACCACCATCCAATCGCTTGTACCCATCCGCATATTTGTGCCGTAAGCATTAATAATTCCACCATTAATAACCGTTGGATCAAAATCACCAGCTTCTAATAAATGCCCAACTAATGAAGTTGTAGTTGTCTTACCATGCGTACCTGCGATTGCGACACTTGATTGCATCCGCATTAATTCTGCTAACATTTCTGCTCGTCTGATTACTGGTATTCTATTTTGATGTGAGCCTATGATCTCTGGATTATCTGATTTAACAGCGGATGAATACACGACATATGATACGCTATCGCCATTTTCTAATTTTAAGTTATCTTGTTCATGACCAATATGAACTTTTATTCCCAAAGCTCGCAATCTTCTGACATTTGCACTTAGAGATATATCAGAACCTTGGACTTTATGTCCCAAATTATGTAGGACTTCGGCGATACCGCTCATCCCAATTCCACCAATACCAATAAAATGGATAACCCCAAGCTTAAACGGAGATTTAATCATGAATATAAACTTTCAAAATAGATGTAAAATTAATAAATTCGAATATACACTTATCAATAATGAAAATCTAGAAATAAATTATGCCACAAGTGACAAAGTCAAATCCGCCAATTTTCTGGCTGCATCCGGATTACCACATTCATGTGATTTCTTTGCCATTTCTTTTAATTGAGGCGGATCCATTAATAGATCGAACATCACAGCTGATAATTTATCCGCATCAAAATGTTGCCATTCCAAAATTCTTGCCCCACCATTTTCTTTAATTGAAATTGCATTTAATAATTGTTGATTATCGGCATGAAGTGGTAATGGAATAAATATGGCCGGCCTGCCGATTACTGCCACATCTGATACGGTTGACGCCCCAGAACTTCCGATGAATAAATGGGCTTGTTCTAATCTTTCTGGCACATCATCAAAGAAGGATTGCAGCTCCACATTTAGATTTTTATTCTCCGCATATCTAATTTTTAAATCTTCCAAATCTTCTGGTCTTGCTTGTTGCACGATATTTATTTTCTTCTGTAGATCAGGTGATAATTTATCAAAAGCATCTGGAATTATAGTACTGAAAGCTTTAGCACCTTGGCTGCCGCCCAAAATTAATACATTTAAATTACCATCGAAATTTGGATAATTACTATCACGTTTGCTAATAATTGCTGGTCTAACTGGATTACCAGTTACTGATATTTTGTCATTATTATTTGCAATAGCTCCTCTGGTATTTGGAACTGAACAAGCGATCTTAGTTACGTTTTTAACCAACATTTTATTGGCTTTACCAAGCACCCCATTTTGTTCATGGATCACCGTTTTAATTCGCAAAAGCTGGGCTGCAAACATTGTTGGGAAAGATGGATAGCCACCAAATCCCACAACCACATCTGGCTTTTCTTTTTTTAATAATAGGATAGCTTGTAAAACCCCAATTCCAATATCAAAAACAGCTTTTATTTTTGAGACAATTCCAGGTTTTAATGTTGCAGATTTAACTTGCCTAACTTCCACTTTATCAGCAATCGATGAAAATCTATTCCCACGTTTATCAGTGACAAAGATAACCTCTGCACCAGATTTTAATAGCTCGGTTGCCAAAGATTCAGCTGGAAATAAATGTCCACCAGTACCACCCGCAGTTAATATAATTTTTACCATTATTTTTTAATTCCCAAATTGAGTTAGTTTTTTATTTTTATTATGGATCGCTTTTCTTATTAAATCAGCCGTTTTCTGGCTGTTCTTTTCAATTGCTTTTTTATAAGCTTTATCACCAAATTTATTTAAATCAATACCATTATTGATCAAAAATCTAACCATTACATCTTTATCATTTCCAGCCGCCAATATCAAAGCTTCACCATCTTGAGTATTAATCTTTAAACCCATTTTTAGCAATTTTTCAACAGTTTTAATTTGCCCATTTCCAGCTGCTTTAACAATCGCATCATCTTCTTTTGCATGAATATCGGCGCCATGCAATATTAAAAAATCAATTACATCATTAAAACCACCATTGGCCGCCCATCTAATAGCCAAATTATCTTCAAAACCTATATCGATTTTCTTATTATTAATTAAATAATCTAAACGCCATAATTTACCCGTAATTGCAGCATAATTAAATTCTTCTTGCATCACTTCATTTTTTGCAAGTTTCAAATTTAACTTCCAAAATCTATCCGATAAACTGGCCTTCATTTCTTTTTACCTTTTCCCATTGTTATTTTTTTGATCTTATTTGCTTTAATTCTACCTCTTAAAATATTTGACCAAAGAGCATCAAAATCAATTTTTGCTTTAAATTCATCCGGTGTATTTGTAATTAATTTCTTTAATTCAACACTGTTATCTTTCCAAAGATTGGCATTATCTAACATATCTAAATTCCCATATATATCCAGAGCCGATAACAAATTAAAACCATATTGATCTTGACGCAAGAAATCACTTGCTTGAATTTCATCTTGATTATCTATCAAAGCTTTAAATATCTTCTCCATATTTCCCCTATCCCCAGATAAAGCTGCCAATATTAAAACATTCTGACCTTTATTATTAATTGCTTCATTAAAATCAGCATAGCTTGATTTGGGGTTATTTATTATAGGATCAATTACTTCATTGATATTTTTATCAATCCATTTTTGTAATATTTCATTGATATGATCATCAGCCCTAGCTTCTTCCAAGATCCTCTTATCCGAGAATATATCAATATCCGTATTTACCAAAAGTTCGATTATCCATAGATTTTTATTATAGATCGCAGAATATAATGCCTTGGAATTATTCACCCCTGCATCAGCACCATTATCTAATAATAATTGAACAATCTCAGCTCGATTATCTCGAGCCGCAATTTCTAAACCTGTATTAATATCATATGAAGATTCAGGCATGTTTTTAAGTAATATTTTTACCGTTTCAATATCATCTCTAAATATCGCCTTATACAAAGTCTCTGCTTTTATATTTTTCAATTCCGCCCCTGCATCCATTAATAAGTTAATGATCTCTTGATCTTGTCTATCTATTGCATCGGTAAAAACATCGCCTTCTAAAGTCTCTTTTTTAATCTTACCTGTTGCCAGCATCTTTCGAACAAAGTTTGCATTGCCCATCATGATTGCATATCTAATGGTTTTACCCCCACCATAATTTGGATCGGCACCATTCTTCATTAAAATTTCTGCCATCTCAAAATTATTGGAATGAACACATGAAGGCAGAGCAAAATTATCTAAAGAAGTCTTATCTGGGCAATGTCTTGATAATATATCAACCATCTCACCAAAACCTTTATCAACAGCCTCTCCCAAAGCTAGATGAAAATCAAGACCAACAAAATTGCCTTTTTCAATTAATAATTCAACTGCTTTTGGTTGATTTTTAATTGCGGCTCCAAATAAAGCGCCTTGGCTTTCTTTCTTGGGATTAATGCCTTGGTCAATTAATAATTCCATTATATTAACATGGCCTCTCTCTGATGCCACGACAAAAGGCAGGCCGTTTCGATATCTAATATCTGCGCCTAAATGAATTAATTTTTTAACTTTTTCAAATTCGCCTTCAAAAATACTTGCTAGAAGTTCTTCGCCTAAATTATCTTTTCTTATTTTCAAAAAATCCCCTTAAAATCCTTAAACATCAAAATGATGGCTAATTTATAGTGACTTAATTTTTTTTATATTCTAAGCTAAGCATAGATTAAAAACCAAATAAGGTAAATATATTTGAATTTTAAACAAAAAATTATAAATATTCTGCTTGCAAGCGTACAGCTTGGTAAAATTTCTGACATTAATATAAACGTAATAGCCTCTTATTTTAAGAGGTTTTTTTGTGACTGTAATTTATTTAAAAGATTACAGTTTTAATCATCGTAACTATGGGGAAATAATAAAATGGGTAAAAAATCAAAGATTGCAAATTACAAACAGAAAACTCCGACAACTGGCATATTCAGTGAGAAATGGGATCCATTAAATAAATTTTCAGAAGAAAACAGAGACGCCAAATATATAAAAACCATCAAACCCAGAAGTACAGGTCAGGCCGAGTTAATCGAAGCCATTGATAATCATAATTTAAACATCGCAATCGGCCCTGCAGGTACAGGTAAAACTTATCTAGCCATCGCCAAAGCCGTCGAAGCATTCGAAAAAGGCGAGGTAAATAGAATAATATTATCGAGGCCAGCCGTTGAAGCAGGCGAAAATATCGGCTTCTTACCGGGGGATTTAGAAGATAAAATGGCACCATATCTAAGGCCATTATACGATGCTTTGAACGATAGGCTCGGTATGAAAAGATTAAAACAATATATTAGCAATGGTGAGATTGAGATTGCTCCAATTGGCTATATGCGCGGGCGTACATTAAATAATGCCTTTGTTGTAATTGATGAAGCCCAGAATTGTACATACGTACAGTTAAAAATGATCGTAAGCAGATTAGGCTGGCATTCAACCATGATTTTAACTGGTGATCCCGATCAATCGGATTTACTACATGGGATTTCTGGATTATCTGAGATTTCTGAAAAGCTAGAAAATGTCAGCAATATCGGTGTGGTTAAATTAAAAGAAGTCGATATCGTACGCCATCCATTAGTTGCCGAGATGTTAGAATATATTTAACATTTGTTAATAAATTAAATATAACATTCTTAAATAGTGATTAAAATTAAGAATGTTATATTTTCTATAGGGAAGCATTACCAATGCAATACAATATTATCAAAAAACCAGATGGCGCGGAATTAGCTTATAAAAAAACTGACCCAACTAATAAAAACTTGCCCTTTATAATGTTTCTAGGCGGATTTATGTCGGATATGCAGGGTAGCAAGGCTGAGTTTTTGGAAGAAACTTGTATAGCAAGAGGACAAGGCTTTATTAGATTTGATTATCAAGGTCATGGATTATCTAGCGGTAAATTCACCGAAGGCACAATATCAAAATGGCTAGATGATGCCAATTTCATTATTGATAATTTAACCAATGATATGCCAGTAATTTTAATTGGCTCATCAATGGGTGGCTGGTTATCATTATTATTGGGAATTAATAAACCAAGTAGAATAGAATCCATCATCGGAATAGCCGCCGCACCAGATTTTAGCATCGACATGTATAATTTAGAATTCTCTGAACTACAAAAAACTGAGCTTCGGGATAATGGTATAACTTATTTTGATTCCGATTACGGCGATCCATATCCAATCACCAAAAATCTAATGGATGATGCCAATCAAAACCTAATCCTAGATAAGCCCATAAATATAAATTGCCCAGTTAGGTTGATTCAAGGAATGCGTGATAAATCAGTTATACCAGAAAAAGCCAATCGTATTAAAAATAATCTAATCTCCAAAGACGTTGAAATACATTTTATCAAAGATGGCGATCATAGTCTTTCAAGACCTGATGATCTTAAGATATTAAATAATGTGATTGAGAAGCTGAATCAACAGCCGATCAATAATAATATTGCAGTATCTGGCTAATATCTAAGCAAAATTAAACCTTAACTGATTAATCCAGTTAAGGTTTAATTAATTCAATAATAATTATTTGATTAAACTCTGCGTTTCAATACGTAATCAGCAACTTCTTTTAAAACATCACCACGACCACGATCGAATATTTTCAAATGAGCTTTTGCTTGATGAACTAACATTTCAGCTCGCATTTTTGCATTTTCTGCACCAAGTGCCGTTACAAAAGTTGCTTTGCCGTTATCTTGACCAGTATCTTTACCCATTTCTTCATCATTACCTTCAAGATCCAATAAATCATCAGTTACTTGAAATGCAAGACCAAGATCATGCGCATAATTTCTCAAAGATTGTCTATGGGCTGGATTTGCTTTACCCAAGATTGCTCCGGCTTCACAACAAAATGCAATTATTTTACCAGTTTTTAATCTTTGTAAACGGCTAATTGTACCAATATCAAAAGTCTCTTCTTCTGCCAGCATATCTAACATCTGACCACCGACCATACCACTACCACCAGCAGCGCTTGCAAGTAGAGATACTAATTCAATTCTAACTCTTGGATCTTCGTGAGTATCTGGATCAGCCAAGATTTCAAATGCCATTGTTAATAAAGCATCACCCGCCAAAATTGCAGTTGCTTCATCATATGCCAGATGTAATGTTTTTTTACCACGTCTTCTTGATGCGTTATCCATTGCTGGTAAATCATCATGAATTAATGAATAAGAGTGTAATAATTCAACTGCTGCACCAACTCGTCTTGATCTATATTCATCAACACCAAATATTTTTGCAGATTGCATTACCAAGAATGGGCGGATTCTTTTACCACCACTTAAAACTCCGTAACGCATTGCTTCGTATAAAGGAGATTCAGCAAGATCACTTACTGGTAGTAAGCGTTCCATAGTCTTATCGACTTTAATCTTACAATCTTCCATCTCTAATTTCAGTTTTGGACTGGCTTCTCTTGGCGACGGCATTTTAATTCCCCTTAGATAAATATAGTTTTAGTATTTATACAGTAAAAATCAAGAAAGAGAAAGAAAAACAATTTAAATTCAGAAAACTATTGATACATCACAATCCTGCATATACAATCTTATCGTGTATATATATTTTATTACATATAACTTGCATCAGCAGGAAAAAGATATCAATGAGCAATAAGAATTTAGATAAAAAAAGCTACCATCACGGTAACTTAAGGGAGTCACTAATTAATTCTGCAATAGATTTGTTGGAAAAAGAAGGCATCGAAAAATTAAGCCTAAGATCTGTTGCCAAATATTCAAATGTTTCCCAAGCCGCCCCTTATAGCCATTTTAAAGATAAAACAACTCTGCTCGCCGATGTTGCAGCCGTTGGTTTTCAACGTTTAAGCCAAGATATGCTGAAAAATTCCCGCAAACAGAAAAAAGGCTATGATAAATTAATTGGTTTATCATCTGCATATATTAATTTTGCTATGGATAATAAAGATATTTTTAAATTAATGTATTCGCATGAATTTAAAAATATGCAAGATTACCCAGTATTATTAAATACAGCAGGTAAAAGCTATGCAATGTTTTCCCATGTTGTTAATATTTGTTGCATGGGTGACCCTGATAAAGACATTAAAAGCCTAACCGTTACAATCTGGGGCGCTGTGCATGGGATAACTTCATTGATTATTGAAGGTAAGCTTGATTATAAACTTCTAGGTTATGATAATTTAGAGCAATTTATCAAAAGCAATATCGATATATTATATAAAGCTATCTAATTTAACCTATAACAGCTTATCTATTTTCCGTTCTGCTTTTCTAACATATGATTTACCGAATATTTTTGCATAGACTAATAATGGATAGATATTATATAAATCCATTCGCTCTTCGAAAAAATCATGCCTGATTCCTCTTAACTCATTATATTTTTGAAAAAATACATTACTAAAGCTTTTTGATTGATACATAAAAGCTAGCTCAATTTCTGGATCTGCATAATATAAAGCTGGATCAATAAATGCTTGGATCTTGCCCCGATATGATAAAACATTACCACCCCAAACATTGCCATGAATTAGGCTAGGTTTTGAATAATTGCCAATCATATCTGGTATTTTTTTAACTAATTTATTGATCTTTTTCATTAATTTTTTATCACATAAGCCTTCTTCAAATATTATATTTGCAGTATGGAGCAATCTATTTTGAATGAAGAAATCAGACCAATTATCGGTTTGACTGTTATTCTGAGCAAAGCCACCAAATGCAGTTTCTTGTTCAAAGCCAAATTTATCGGCTTTGATATCGTGCAAAGCCACCAAATATTCTGCCATATTCCGCTCAGTCGCATGATCCATGCGCCAATCGGATTCTATATACTCCATCACCACCATTGTATTATCCGCATGAATTATATTTGGTAGCGGTATAGTTGTATTTTCTTTTAAGTAATTAATCATAAAAACTTCGATGCCCAGATCAGCATTATTGGAAATTTTTATAACCTTATCTGGCTTGCCATCAATCCTAAGGCGGTAAATTGATGCCGAAGTTGCTGATGATAATATTGAGAAAGATCCAATATCTTCCCCCAATATTTCTTTTAACTTTGTGTATATATTATCAGTAAAATCGTTCATATTAACCTTGAATAAAAATAACCATTACATATAGAGTATATTTTATACATTAAGAAACAGAAAACAATGACAATAAAAACTGCCGATATTAATTTTTTAGATTGTGGAAAGATCATTAGCAATAAATATGATGATTTTTATTTCCAACCTGATAAAGGCGCTCAAGAATCTGAGCATGTTTTTATCAAAAATAATGATTTAGAAAGTAAATTTAAAAATTTAAAAGATGATGCAGAATTAAATATTGCTGAATTTGGTTTTGGCACTGGTTTAAATTGTATTTTGGCAATTAATCTATTTCAGAAAATAGTAAAGAATAATGCAAGATTAAGCATAGTATCATTTGAGAAATATCCAATTAATTATGCTGATCTGGTAAAAATATATGCTTCATTAAAAAAAGATGATCCTTATTTCCAAGAAGATAGCTTAATATTAGATCAAATATTAGAGCAATATCCACAAATGTTACCCGGAATTCACCATCTTAGATTTAATAATATTGATTTATATCTCCATTTTGGTGATGTAAAAGATTATTTATTCGGTTTAAAAAAGAAAGTTGATATTTGGTTTTTGGACGGTTTCTCACCTGCAAAAAACCCCGATATGTGGTCAGAGCAATTATTATTAGAAATCGGTCGTAAATCAAATAAGAATGCCAGTTTTTCAACCTTCACCGCCGCCAAAGACGTAAAAGAAACATTAGAGAGGGCGGGGTTTGAAGTTAATAAAGTTAGAGGATTTGGCAGAAAAAGAAACATGCTAACTGGGGTTAAGCCCGATGCTGGGCAAGATATAATTTCCAAAAGCCGTATATTCTTTCATTTGGATAATGATGAATATGAGGATAAAAATAAGAATGCTATTGTAATTGGAGCTGGAATTGCAGGTTGCTCAATGGCTTACTCGCTTGCTATACGTGGATTCAAAGTAACCATAATTGATAAAAATGACCAAGCCGCAAGTCAAGCATCTGGGAATATTTATGCTAGCTATTATCCAAAATTAAGTGCTGGTATTACCGACATGTCTATATTTTATCAGCATAGTTTCTTATATCTTTTAAATCTCCTACCGAGATTAAAACTAAAGGAATGGCATCAATCCGGTTTAATCGCCTTGGCAATTAATGATGCAGAAGAAATAAGACAGCAAAAATCAAAAACCCTATATCCAGATTCTTTTTTAGAATATTTAGATAAAAACTCTCTCTCCGATCTTGCAGGAATTGATTTGGATCATGCTGGTTTATATTTCAAAGATGCCGGATATCTATCCCCTATTGAAGTTTGTAAGAACATGCTTAAACATGAAAATATCACTCAGATATTTAATATAAATATAGATCATATTGAGAAAAAAGATGATAAATGGCGCGCTGTTTCACGTGAAACATTGATTGCATCTGCCCCGATACTTATCTGTTCCAACGGTTCAGATATCTCAAAATTTGAGCAAACTAAGTTCCTACCCGTTGAAATAATCCGTGGGCAGTTAAATTATCTGCCATCCAATGATATCTCCAAAAAGATAAAAGCCGTTATCTGTCACAAAGGTTATATTCTTCCAGAAGAAGGCAATCAAAATCTCTTCGGCGCCACATTTACCAGAGATGGCAATTTTGACTTTGAAGTTAGACAGAAAGATACTGAATATAATTTAAATGAATTAAACACATATATAAAGAGCGTCAATCCTGATAAAGATTTAAGCTTAGATGGTAGAACAGGTTATAGATATTTTACCCCAGATAGGTTACCAATCATCGGTAAATGCCCAGATTACAACTGGTTCAACGAAAATTATGCAGATATAAAACATGGTAAAAAATATATCGATTACCCAAAGCCTAAATATTTAGATGGTTTATATATCAATGCAGGATATGGTTCACACGGCATCACCACCGCCCCATTTGCATCTGAAATTTTGGCCAATATAATTAATAATGAAAACTGGAAATTCCCTTATAATATCTATCAAAGCCTTAATCCAGCAAGATTTATCATCCGAGATTTAAAATCGAAGTAATCAATATGATTATTATAATTTAGGTTTAGACCCATTGCCCTTATAACCAGCTGGATGACCCTTTAAACCCTTAAGAGAACCAGTACCGGAAAGATCTTTAGATAAAATCTTTGTTACTTTACTATCAGAAACAAATTTTGATGTTTCCAGCCCTGCCAATTTATGCTTAGCAATCTTAGCAATCCTATGCACCCCAGCTTCTTCTAATTGCTTAATAGATTCCAAACTTGCCAACCCTTCTGGCATGATATCCGCTATACCATCATCAGTTAAGAGTTTTGATAGCATCCCTGTTTTTGAATCGATAATATCTAAAGTTAATTTAGTGAAATCGACATTCTCGCCCAATCTTAAATATATTCTATCTACAGATAGCCTCATTGACAATGTTCTAAACTCACTTAATTCTTCTGGCGAACATTTAGATATAACCGCCTCTTCTAAATCCTTAACAGAATCCATAGTTTTATCTATCGCTTCCATGAAATACATAGAGAGAGTCATTAATTTCATCTTTTCTAAAGACATAGCTGGTTTTTTATTTTCTGATGACATGTTGTTATCCTTGAATATGTTATATGAACTAATAAATAGTTTTAACATATTCTTTGGCTGTATGTCAAGGGGTTGTTTTTATTAATGGATAGATGGTCTTTTATTGACAGCCACTCTATTGATAGAGCCCATTGCTCTATTTACTGCGATCTGACCATCTGTGCCGAATCTTTTAATTATTCTGGCTGAAATTGCTGCTAAATTATCTTGGGCAGCAATATATGATGCAGGTCTTAAATAAGCAGAAGCTAAGTTTAAACCTGTATTAAATCTATCTCTGCCTTCAAAATTTTGTTTTTCTTCAGTAAATTTGCTTGCAGCGGTACTAAGCCTAGCAATTTCATTACTCATAGATGGACGAGAGACAAATTTACTTGCACTCGTTAGAATATCTTTTCCATTATCTATAAAATTACTGTCCATCACTTATTATACCTTGTTTGTCTGATTACGGAAATTATAACTTATAACCCCTTAATAAATATATAATTATATTACTTAGAATCAAATTCTTCAAATTTTATGAATCGTAAATTACAGGGAATTTGTTAGCAATTAGTTAACGTTAGGCAATATTTCTTGTAATTTTGTAGAAATTAGCTATATTCTCGATATGAAAAAAGAATATGATGTAATTATAATTGGTGGTGGACATGCAGGATGTGAAGCAGCGGCAGCTTCTGCACGGATGGGTGCGTCTAGCCTATTCCTAACCCATAAAATTGAAACAATTGGTGCAATGTCTTGTAACCCAGCAATCGGTGGGCTTGGCAAGGGGCATTTAGTTCGTGAAATTGATGCGCTTGACGGCTTAATGGGGCGAGTGATTGATAAAGGTGGTATTCAGTTTAGAATGCTAAATTCCAGTAAAGGTGCTGCGGTGCAAGGACCAAGAGCACAGGCAGATCGCAAACTTTATAAACAAGCCATGCAAGATATCATCCTAAACCATGATAATTTAGATGTAGTCGGTGAAGCGGTTGAAGATTTAATCTTAGAAGATGGTAAAATTAAATCTGTGATTACTGATCAAGGTAATATTATTAATGCCAAGGCGGTTGTTTTAACCACTGGTACATTTTTACGCGGTATTATCCATCGTGGGGAAGAACAGATTCCAGCCGGCAGAGTAGGTGAGAAACCATCAATAGCGCTGGCAGAAACCTTAGAAAAGTTGGATTTACCATTATCTAGATTAAAGACTGGAACTCCGCCTAGGCTTGATGGTGATACAATTAATTGGGATATATTAGAAGTTCAAGATGGCGATGATCCACAAATTCCATTTTCCTTTTTAACTGATAAAATCGAAACCCCACAGATAAAATGCCATATTACCTATACTAATACAGAGACCCATGCGATTATTGAAAAAAATCTATTACGTTCACCAATGTATTCCGGTCAGATAAAATCTGTTGGTCCAAGATATTGTCCCTCTATCGAAGATAAAGTTTCTAGATTTAAAGATAAAGACAGACATCAGATATTTTTAGAGCCAGAAGGATTAGATGATAATACAGTTTATCCAAATGGAATTTCAACTTCCCTACCCAATTCTGTGCAAGAAGAGATTTTAAAGACTATTGTCGGTTTAGAAAATGCAGTTATTAAAGAGCCTGGTTATGCGATTGAATATGATTATATCGATCCAAGATCTTTGAAACATACATTAGAGCTTAAAAAAATAGGCGGGTTATTCTTTGCTGGTCAAATAAATGGTACAACTGGTTATGAAGAGGCCGCAGCTCAAGGTTTGATTGCTGGTTTAAATGCTGCTTTGATCTCTAAAGATAGTACAGAGAGATTTACGCTTGATAGGGCGGATGCTTATATTGGGGTAATGATTGATGATTTGGTAACCAAAGGGGTAACCGAGCCATACCGAATGTTTACATCACGAGCAGAATATCGATTATCATTACGAGCAGATAATGCCGATCTAAGATTAACCGATATGGGAGTTAAGCTTGGTTGTGTAAGTGAGTTTAGAGAAAATGCATTTAATATAAAAAAGCAAGAGCTGAAAAATGCCAAAGAATTAATGTCTTCATTAAATGCAACTCCGAATGAATTGGTTAAACATGATATAAAAGTAAAATTGGATGGCGTTAGAAGAACTGCATTTGATTTGATAAAATATAAAGATATCAATATTGAGAAACTATCGAGTATCTGGCCAGAATTAAACTCTATTAGATCAGATATTATTGAGCAATTGGAAATTGATGCTACATATTCTGGCTATATTGACCGTCAACAGGCTGATATTGTTGCATTTAGACGCGATGAGAAATTACAAATTCCAGAAAGCATTGATTATACAAAAATCGGTAGCTTATCAAATGAATCTATCGTAAAATTAAATCAATCAAGACCAGAAACTCTGGGGGCAGCATCAAGAATACCGGGTATCACCCCTGCTGCCGTTATCTCAATTTTAAGACATGTTAAATCTGCTTAAAATTATATTCGAAAGAAATACCACATGTCATTTAGCCAACAAGATTTTGTCCAAAATTTAAATAATGTTTCACGTGAAACAGAACTTAGTACTGATGCATTAGAAAAATTAGAACTGTATAAATCAGAACTTATTAAATGGCAAAAGAAAATAAATTTAGTTAGTAATTCCACCATAAAAGATATTTGGCAAAGACATTTTTTAGACTCGGCTCAATTATTTCCTCTGATGGCCGGCATAGATGGTATTAAATTAGATATCGGAAGTGGCGCAGGTTTCCCAGCTTTGGTTCTTGCCATCATGGGAGTTGATGGATATCAATTAATTGAATCCGATATCAGAAAAACAATCTTCTTAAAAGAAATCGCCCGCAAATGTGAGCTTGATGTAATTATTCATGCCAAAAGAATTGAGATGGCGGAAGTTAAGAATGTTAAATTAATTACAGCCAGAGCTTTGGCAGATTTAAATAAATTATTTGAATATTCTGAACCATTCTTAAATTCAGATACTATCTGCCTATTCCAAAAAGGTCAGAATGGTGAACAAGAAGTAATCGATGCTAAGAAAAATTGGAGCTTTGATCTAGAAGAATTCAAAAGTATCTCTGATGATAATGCTTATATATATAAATGTAGTAATTTAGTTAAACTATAAAATATTAAACTCATTAAATTAATCAGTCTTTTCTCTTATTTAAGAATGACCTAATTTAACCCTAAAACTAATCTTCATGTTTCACGTGAAACATATTTTCAAAAAATACTTTAAATTTTGTGATTTTTAGGGTAAATTTAGAGCATGACTAATCAAAAAAATAAAAATGCTTTAACCAAATCTACCAAAGATACTTATTTTATCAGTATTGCAAATCAAAAAGGTGGGGTTGGTAAAACAACTACAACTGTTAATCTTGCAACTGCTTTGGCGGCTGTCGGTAAAAAAGTTTTAATTGTTGATCTTGATCCGCAAGGTAATGCATCAACTGGATTTGGTGTTAATCGTAACGAACGTGCAAATGGTGCTTATGAAGTATTATTTGGTGAATGTAGTGTCGAAGAATCTTCTGTTCAAACCAAAGTTCCAAATTTATATATTATACCATCCTCAATTCACCTATCTGGAGCGGAGATTGAACTTGTTGATGCAAAAAGACGGGAATATCGTCTAAAAAAAGCATTTTCAAAATCAAATATCAAATTTGATTATGTTTTATTCGATTGCCCACCATCTTTGAATCTTTTGACCTTAAATGCTTTAATTGCCTCGAACGGCGTTATTGTGCCATTGCAATGTGAATTTTATGCTTTGGAAGGTTTAAGCCATTTAACCAAAACAATTGATCGTGTCCGGATGACTTTTAATGAAGGTTTGGAATTACGCGGTGTTGTATTAACCATGTTTGATAAACGTAATAATTTATCGTTACAAGTCGAAGAAGATGTACGTGAGCATTTTGGTGATAAAGTATTTAAAACCGTGATCCCAAGAAATGTTAGAGTATCAGAAGCGCCATCATTTGGGTTGCCTGCGATATTATATGATATGAAATGTACTGGATCACAAGCTTATATCTCGCTTGCAAAAGAATTATTAAAGCAACAAAAACAAAAGACACAAAATAAAAAGGCAGCATAAAATGACAGCAAATAAAAAAAGAGGTTTAGGTCGTGGTTTGGATGCTTTGTTTAAAGATGAAGAATCCAATTATTTTCTGGACGAAAATATAAAAAGAAGCGATAGCTCTACTAAAACAGCTAATACTCTTTCAATCTCAAAATTGCAGCCTGGTAAATATCAACCTAGACAGCATTTTAACAAAGAAAATCTAACGCAATTAGCAGATTCAATTAAAACTCATGGTATATTGCAGCCGATATTAGTAAGACCAATTGGTGATGATAAATTTGAGATTATTGCGGGTGAAAGAAGATGGCGAGCATCTCAATTAGCTAAGCTTCATGACATTCCAGTAGTTATAAGGGAAATGAATGATGAAGATGCTTTAGAAATTGCCTTAATTGAAAATCTACACCGTTCAGACTTAACTGCATTAGAAGAAGCAGATGGTTATATAAGATTGATTAATGAGTTTTCTTATAGCCAAGAAAATCTAGCCAAAAAACTAGGTAAAAGCCGTAGCCATATTGCCAATACTATGCGTTTAACTAAGCTACCTAATCCAATTAAAACAATGCTTAATGAAGATAAAATATCTGTTGGACATGCCAGAGCTTTATTATCTATCCCAGAAGATAAATCTATTAATCTTGCTAAAGATATCGTTAAAAAATCGCTTAGCGTTCGTGATGTTGAGAAAATTATTAATAACAAGCCTCCTAAAGCTAATATTTCTAAGCCAGTACAAAGAACTTCTAAGGATGCGGATGTTTTGGCTTTGGAAAAAGATTTGAGTAATATGCTTGGTATGAAAACTGAGCTTGAGACCAATGGTAAAAAAGGGAAATTGATAATCAATTATTCTGATCTTGATCAATTGGATGATGTGCTTGCAAAATTATCATTAAGAAAATAGAATAGATTTTCTGAAGTCTTTTATATAATGGGAAATATCATGTTAGCTAAGCTTTTTACTATATCTCTATTCTTACTGGTTTTAACGTCTAATACAGCCACTCATGCCCAAGATGTTGATTTTGATTATCCAACAACTTTGGAAGAATATAATAAATTAGGTACAGGAATATTATTAGATAAAGAAAAAAAGCATATTTACCAAGATCACAAAGTAATTGTAAGAAAAAAACCTGAAGGTTTTAATTACCTAAAGCAATTAGATGAAAAGGGCGAACAGATTGTAGATAGTGAAAGCTATTCTTCTCTAGAAAAAATGTCTGTAGCAGTTGAAGCATATCAGAAAAAAGAATATAAAAAGGCCCTTGATATAGCCATGGATTGGGCTAGAAAAGATAATCCACAAGCTCAAGAGATGGTCGGTTTGATGTATAAAAATGGATTAGGCACCGATATTGATAATAAATTAGCCTTTACATGGCTTATGAAAGCGGCCGAGAATGGCAAAGCTCCTGCTGCCCATAATATTGGCGTGATGTTTTTCTTTGGTACAGGCGTTAATAAGAATATGGTTAATTCTTTGAAATGGTTAAATATTGCAGTTGCTGGTTATAATAATAAAGAAGCCAAATCCAGAGCAATTGCCGATAGGGCCAATGTAGAGAAAAGAATGTCTAAAAAAGAAATACGCAAGGCTAGAGATTTAGCAAAAAGCTGGATTTCTGGAAAATCCAATAAAGCCGAGTAGTTAAATAGAGCTCTATTTAACCTTAAACTACTCTATATTACCTTACTCTCATTTCTTCTATTCTTTTAGTAAAGCTGATTATCTCTGCTGATTTTGAGATAGATTCTTCGATCATTTCTTGTTCTTTTTCTTGAAATCCACGCTCAAATTTAATAAACCATAAGAAATTTGCATTTGATCTATCTCCGATCATCGTGTAATCAGGATCATCAATCTCACGGGCTGAGCTTAAAGTTAGGTAATTTGAGCCATGTGGCATTTCACCAATTTTTATTAAACTCTCATAACCAATAAACTCTTCCTTATTTAAATCATGCATATAACCCGTTTCATTTAATAACATTTGATGAATTATTGATTTATCTGACATTTTCATTCTGGATTCTTCGAACCATTTATCGTAAGTGGCTCTGGCTGCGATACCATTATTTAATGCCCTGAAATCTTCTCTTGCATGGTTCTCAAACACTCTTGTTACATCAGAACTTGATGCCGAGATCATGAAATCCCAAAATTCATTATATTTTTGTAATTTTAATTCCCAAGCAATTTTAATTGAAAACATCATTACATCTGCTTGTGATGCACGGTTTAAGAAGATTGCTTGATCTGGTTCAAAATCTAATGGATTAACTAAATTACCCTTTGATGCTTGCCAAAATCTGCGTAATTCTTTTGATAACATGTTCAATAGATCGCCTTTTGGACGATTTGGATTGATTGTAATTACATTTTGTTCCGGGTAAAATTGTGAAAACTCTACTTGTTCATCATATAGAATTTGTAATTTTGCTGAATTTGCGTTTTCTAATAAAGATGCACCGGTCATAGTTCTTAGAATAATATCCAATAAATCTTGGATTTCTGGAACAGAATATTCATCTGTTTCATTATCTTTAACTAAATCTGAATCATATTGCCAATCTAATAATGCTCTATTTGCAATAAATTGATTGCTTGTTTTCCTTAACCTACTTGTTCTCTTCGAGAATTTGTCCAGTTTTGGTTTTTTCATTTTCGGTTCTTTGTCCATTACACACCTGTATATTAGTTTGTATCTTCAATGCACAAAATCCTTTTGTATCTATTTACTTGTTCTAATTATATGATGAACTAATAAGGTTAACAATATCCTTAAAACTGGCTATAAAACGGTTTATATAGATTATTTTTTATAATTGCTAACTAATCATTAACAAGATTCTTAACATCGAATTAAATTAAAGTTGATAAAATCTTAAATTATCAAATTATTAACTAATTTAGTTAACATATTCGAGCTTGTTATATTGATTCTTAGTATTGTGATTCGCCTTTTATAGGTGATTGCTAGTAAATTCTTAGAAAAGCTTTGAGAATCTAAAATATTGGTTAATTATAGTTATTCCTTTATTTTAGGAGAATTCTCAAAACCAAAGAGAGTTTCCATCCAATCTAAACATGCTTGTAATTGGATTTTTTGGATCCAGCGTAATCTTGGTAGCTTTTCTGGAATATTCCGATATGCATTGCAAGCAAAATATCCAGAGATATTTGCCAAAGCTATTTTTTGATCTTGGATTGAGATTTGGCTTTTTGAAATTTCTTCGTAATCTTTAAGCAGATTTGGAATTTTTGATCCGCCTTCTCCATCAATAGTTATAAATAACCCGATAAGATCAAATATTATGGCACCATAACAAGCATTCGGCCAATCGAATATCAGGACATTATTATTTACATCCAGCCCAAGATTATCTGATCGTAAGTCAAAATGAAGTAAACTTTTCTTACATGTGGTTTCTTTTGATTTTACTTGGTATTTAATTATCTCATCAATATTAGTATCCAGCCAATTTGCTGCATATTCTTTATCTTCAAATAAGCTTAAAAAATTATTCCGAATATCAATATTATTTTTTATCTTTACCCATAGCAGGTTTGATTTAAAAAACATATCAACAAAATTATACTCCTCAGCTTTTTCTAATTTATCAGCCTCGGTAAAATCATTGTGAATTTCGCTTAGTTTTTTTATAACTAATAATTCTTTATTCCTATCCCAAGGTAATATTTTTTGAAACCCGTCAATTTTCTGCCAGATACCGATATACCAATCATCTTCACCACCAAATTTTGCTGATCCTAAAAACTCAGGGGAGATTTCTTTTAGATATTTGATATCTTTATATATTTCAATTTCCTGTGATAACATTGCAGCGCCATGTGCCATTTGTTCAGGGTGAGTACCTTTGGCGAAATATTCCTTACCATCTTCAGTCTCAAGATAATAAGAAGCAGAGGGAGAATATCCACCCCATGCGATCTCTGTTTTAATTATTTTTGATTGTAATATTTTCTCAATATCCAATACCAATTGTTTTGGTACCAAATCCCAAGCTGGTTTTGCTTCTCGTTTATTAGGCTCGGTATTTTTAAAGGCCATAATTATCTAAGCAGTAATTACATCAGATATTACTGGCATGCCTTCGATTTTAAGCTCTTCATTAGATAGGCTTACCATACCATCGGCTTTCACATGAATATCAGTTTTAAATAGAGAATCTTTAAAGACCATGAAACCTTCTAAATTATAAGTTCCATCATCATCTTTTGATTTAACGCTAACGCTTTTTAGCATCTCATTTATAACTTTTTTGCCTTGTTCTGGCGGTTCTTTCTGCCATTTAATATCGTCTAATTTCTCAACAATAATAAATCTTCCATGGCGGCCACGTACATAAGAAAAGAAGAATTTTACGTATTCTCCAACTGAATTATCATTTAAAACTAATTCAGATTTTTCATTAACATCATAGATCGCTTGATTGGTCCAGTTGATAACATTAACGTCACCTGGTTTATATATCGCGTATTTACGCACAGATGGGACAGCCGACATATCAGTTAGTTCATAAAAATCATGATCATTATAAAATGATAATTCTTGTTTTCTAATTGATGTGGTTTCTAAGTTAAATGGCACAGGCTCAATACTTGGATTTATTTCGTCCAATATTCTTGCTGTCCATTCTTCATCCAGCTTTTCCCATTCTCTACTCATAAAATACCCCTAATGCAAAATTATTATAGAAAAAACATAATAACAGTATCTCTATAAATATTCTATTATTTTTTTATTTCTTAACTATGATTTTATCATGATATTGTTTTGACAATTTTTGAGCTTTGGAAATATCTTCGATTATCATTCTATCCCGTAGGGCTTCTTTGCTTTGTTTTGCAGTAAAGCTGCCTTGTGATGTTGCGATGCTATACCATGCAAAAGCCTCAACAAAATCTTCTGGAACTCCCTTGCCTAACTCATACATTACGCCCAAGAAATACTGACCTTCTACATTTCCTTGCTCGGCTGCTTTTCTAAACCATTTAACTGCTTCAAAATCGCTTTTTGGAACTGTATCGCCAACATCATGCATGATGCCTAGCAATATTTGTGAAGTTGTATTTCCTGCTTCAGCTGATTTAATGAATAATTCACGAGATTTATCAATATCTTCTTCGACACCAATACCGAATTTATACATTTTACCCAAGAAACGCATCGCGGTTGTATCATTTTGTTCTACGGCTTTATTATACCAATGCACGGCTTTTTTGGAATCTATTGAAACGCTATCAATTCCAAATTCATAGATATATCCTAGTTTTTTTTGAGATTCTACATCGCCAGCTTTGGCTTCTTTGATTAATTGCTTGATGTCTTTTACATTTGTTACATCCGGAATATCTTTAACTGCAAATGCATTGCTAGATATCATTACCAATGCTGTAAATATTGATATTAAAAAACTTTTATTAATCATTATAATTTCCTTAAATCTTAAATTAAAAAACAAGTGGCTAGTCCCAAAAATGCAAAGAATCCGATAACATCTGTAATTGTGGTTAAGAATACCGCTGATGATAATGCTGGATCTAGTTTTAGTTTTACCAAAAATATTGGGATTAATATACCGCTTAGTCCAGCAATTACCAAGTTAATAATCATTGCCGCTGCAATTATAACTCCCAATATTGGGTTACCAAACCAAGCCCAAGCAGTTAAGCCGATAATAATTGCAAATAATATTCCATTAATTATACCGACTAATAATTCTTTGGTGATTACTCTTCTTGCATTTGATGATGATAGCTCTTTGGTAGCCAAAGCTCTAACCGCCACGGTCATGGCTTGCGTTCCAGCATTTCCACCCATTGATGCCACGATTGGCATTAGAACAGCCAAGGCCACGACTTCTTTAATAGTTGCTTCAAAAAACCCAATTACGATTGATGCCATGATTGCAGTTAAGAGATTTAGGAATAGCCAAGAAAATCTTGATTTTGCAGTTGATAATACGGCCCGATAAATATCGATATGATTTCTATCGATACCACCTAATTTTAGGAAATCTTCTTCTGCTTCCTCGGCAATTACATTTACGATATCATCGACTGTAATTACCCCGATTAATCTCTCATTCTCATCGATTACTGGGGCAGAGACTATGCTTTTCCTTTTAAATAAATATGCAACTTCTTCCTGATCCATATTTGCAGGTACGGTATCAAAGCTTATTTCTTCTTTAAAAAAACTGCTAATCTTAATTGGTCTTTTTGATTTTAGAATATCACTTAGGGATAGAACGCCAACTACATGATGCATTGGGTCAACCACGAATATATTATAAAATTCTTTTGGTAAATTATCTGATGCTGCCCGTAAGTAATCAAGGGTTTTACCGATTGTCCAGAATTCTGGAATAGCTACAAATTCGCGTTGCATTAAACGACCAGCACTATCTTCTGGAAAAGTTAGACCTTCTTCCAACACCATTCTTATTTTGGCGGAAAGTTTTCTTAATATTTGTTTTTGTAGGTCTTCATCAAGATATTCAATTAGGCTTAAGGCATCATCACTATCCAAGTCATTTATTATTGATGCGATTTTGGATATCTCTAGGCTCTCTAAGATTTCCTTTTTTAAATCATCATCTAAATGCGCAAAAACTTCGGAATCAATGAAGTTTTCTGAGAAGCTAATTAATTTTTTGCGGTGATCTGTATCAAGTTTGGATATTAAATCCGATATATCCACGGAATCTAAGGATTTAATTCTTTCTTCTAATTGTTTTAAATCATCTTCTTTTAATAATTGAACAATCTCGTCAATGATATTATCAGATAACCCAAATTGATTATCTGATATTTCTGACTCATCTTCAAATATTTGTTTTAGATTATCCATTCTTGGCAGATTTAATTCTTTCTTCTATCATCTGGGCTTTTACACTAGCCAAAGCAGCAACATTGGCAATTCCTTTTGATGATGATGATGGGGTTAAAATATAAGCAGGTTTTGATGAACCAAGTAGTAATGGTCCAATTACAATTGCATTACTTAGAACTTTAGTCATGTTATATGCGATATTTGCGGCATCAATATTTGGCATGATAAGTAAGTTCGCTTGCCCTTTTAAGGTTGAATTTGGATAGATTAGATTTCTATTTTTAACCGATAAAGCACAATCAGCATTCATTTCACCATCAATATTTAGATCTGGTTTAATTTCCTTGATCATCTCAACTGCTTGTTTCATTTTTAAAGCATCTGGTGAATTGGAAATACCAAAATCAGAATGCGATAATAATGCAACATTTGGCTCCAAGCCAAAACGTCTAACTTCTCTAGCCGCTTGGATAGTCATTGAGCAGATTTGCTCAGCAGTTGGGTTGGGATTAACATGGGTATCACAGATAAAGAAAGTTCCTTTATCAGTAATTAAGATGCTCATCGCAGCAAAGCTTGTTGCATATTTTTCTTTCTCAATCACGGCGGAGATATGTTCCAAATGATGTTTATAACGACCAGTTGTTCCACAGATAATTGCATCCGCATCACCCTTATAAACCAATAATGAGGCAATTGTTGTATTGCTAGTTCTGATGATTTTTTTTGCGGTTGACGGGGAGATACCATCGCGACCTCTTAATTCATGATAGGTCTTCCAGTAATCTTCGTATCTTGGGTCATTCTCTGGATTTACTAGCTCAAAATCGCGGCCTTTTTGTAATCTTAAACCAGCTTTTTTAATTCTAAATTCAATTACTTCTTCTCGTCCAATTAAAATTGGTCTTGCAACATTATCATCAACGATTGATTGAACTGCTCTTAATATTTTAGTCTCTTCACCTTCGGCAAAGGCTACTCTTTTCGCATCTTCAGACGCTCTGGTGTAAATTGGACGCATTAATTGTCCTGATTTAAACACGTATTTTTCAAGCTCTTTTTTATATTCTTTAAAATCTGCGATTGGTCGTGCTGCAACGCCTGTATCCATTGCGGCTTTGGCAACGGCCATTGGTACGCTTAAAATTAACCTTGGGTCAAACGGTTTTGGGATTAAATAATCACGACCAAATTTAATATCTTCACCTGCATATGCATCTGCTACTTCTTCTGTAATCTCATCCAAAGCCAAATCTGCGATTGCATCAACGCAGGCTAATTTCATCTCTTCATTAATTGTGGTGGCACCGACATCTAAAGCACCGCGGAAAATATACGGGAAACCTAATACGTTATTTACTTGATTTGGATAATCTGTTCTACCAGTTGCTATTATTGCTTTTGGATTGGCTTTTAGAGCTTCTTCTGGAGTGATCTCTGGATTTGGGTTGGCAAGTGCCATAATCAAAGGTTCATCCGCCATTTTTTGAACCATTTCTGGTTTTAAAACGCCTGCGGCTGATAGCCCTAAAAATACATCTGCGCCTGTGATTGCTTCATTTAAGCTACGCATTTCTGTTTCAATTGCAAATCTAGACTTCTTTTCATCCATTTCTTCCAAACGGCCTTTATACACAACGCCATGGATATCAGTTACGATTATGTTTTTCATTGGCAGACCAAATTTTACCAATAAAGATAAACAAGCCAAAGCCGCAGCACCTGCACCAGATGCGACTAATTTAACATCTTCTACTTTTTTGCCAGATAATCTTAGCCAGTTTTTAAAGGCGGCACAGACGATGATTGCAGTTCCGTGCTGATCATCATGTAATACTGGAATATTTAATCTTTCTTTTAATTTCTCTTCGATTGCAAAACATTCTGGGGCTTTGATATCTTCCAAATTAATTCCGCCGAAGCTTGGCTCTAGCCTTGCAACAGTATCTACAAATTTATCAACATCCAATTCATCAATTTCAATATCAAATGCATTTATTCCTGCAAATTTTTTGAATAATACTGCTTTACCTTCCATTACTGGTTTTGATGCCAATGGGCCGATATTCCCAAGTCCAAGCACCGCAGTACCATTAGTTATAATTGCAACCAAATTACCACGAGCAGTATAATCATTTACTTTGCTTGGGTCTTTTTGAATTTCCAAACAAGGCGCAGCAACTCCGGGTGAATAAGCCAAAGATAAATCATATGATGTCACCACTTCTTTGGTTGGTACGATTTCAATCTTACCTGGGCCATTTGGTCTATTGTGATATTTAAGTGCTTCTTTATATAAATTATCGTTTTTATTCGACATTATTTTATCCTTTGGAATTTTCTATAATTTTGGAAACTATATTACACTAAACTGCTATTTTCTAGCTTTAATAAATATTCTTTTTTATCAAATTCCGAACCATTATATCCACCAAATTCTCCATTAGATTTTATTACTCTATGGCAGGGGATAACAATGCTGAATTTATTGTTTTTATTGGCGGTGCCTATTGCTTGGCTGAATTTTACAGCCATTAATTTTGCTTGTTCTTTATATGATATTGTCTCGCCATATGGAATTTCCTGCATAGCCTTCATCGATTTTATCCGAAATTCTGAACCTGTTAAATGCAAAGGCAGATCAAATTCAAATCTCTTTTTGGCGAAATATTCTAATAATTGCGATTTTGCTTGTTCACCCAGATCATTTTTTAAAAGCGGAATATCAGCATATGTCTCAAATTCATTCCAAGATATTTTATATAAATAATCTTCATCATTAAAGATATATAAATTACCAATCGGAGTTGCCATCATAGTTTTAAATATTTTTTTCATAGTTTAATATTGTAACGGATTTTAAAACTATATCCAATTAAAATCCTTAAGCTTTACTTGTATAAAAAACCTGATTATCATACGGGCTAGATCTTACTGCGACCGTGGCGGAATTGGTAGACGCGCAGCGTTGAGGTCGCTGTGGGGAAATATCCCCGTGGAAGTTCAAATCTTCTCGGTCGCACCAGATAAAAGCAAAAACCCCCTTAAATGGGGGTTTTTGCTTTTATCTCACATCGAGTTTAAATAGATAAATTAATATCTATGATATTGGTTTATCTATTTATTTACGAGGACGTGTAGAGATGACCGCCACAAGAAATTAATTAATACTGCTAAATGTTTTTTTATCTTTTAATCACATTGAATTAGAGCAGATAAATTTAAGACTAAATGTCTTAAATTTTCAATCTAATCACATTGAGTTAGCATTTACGAGCCTAGCAGGCGAAGTAAAGGCTCTACGAAGACGTGCAGAGATGACAACCCCGAGAGATCACTTAATACTGTTCGCGTCCTAATGTGCAGAGATGCCCGCCCCAAAAAATCATTAAATACCACTAAACGTATCTTTTATTTATAAATAACATAGAGTTAGCATTTACAAACCTAACAGCCAAAAAATAAACTTAAGAAGACGTAGATTTACCCAGCTAAAGAATGCTATCCATAATTATAAGAGCAAAAAAACACAATTCCCTATTCTAATATTACTCCATGTAGGTTTATAACTTCATTAGAACAAAGCAAATATGTTTTGATGGCGTATAGAGAAGTCAAATTCAAAGACATAATAATACTTGACAGATATTTTTACTTGATATAATGTAGTTCTAGATTAGCTTTAAGTTAAACTAAATTATATTTAATTAATTAAAAGGAATTATAAAATGGATAAAATTAAATTCGCAGAAAATGTTTTAGATACTACAGTAAGAATGACTTTAAAGGGTGTGCTAGCTGCACCTTTGATATTTGGTGGAACTCACTTTCTTAACAACACTGATAATGTAATAAATTTAGGAACACAAAATATAGGTGGTCATGAGATAACTATTGTAAAAGAGGACTTTAATAAAAACTTTGATAATCAGAAATTAGGCGGAATTCTTATGGTTTCAGGTGGTGTTTTGATTGGTTCATCTTTTAATAGAAAAATTCTAACTATTGAAAGTGTAGATGGCAATAAACCTAAGATTAAAAAAGCTAACTCTCCTAAGGTTTAAGGCTTTTAATATATCAAATGGGGTTTTTTAGCCCCATTTTTTTTGGATTAATTTTTACTCTTTTTGGCAGTCCGCTTGCATGGTGGTTTTGAGATAGAAATTTTGTTTAATGGTATTGGGTGATCTCTCGTGGCAGTCTACCTGCACGTCCTCGTAGAGCCTTTACTTCGCCTGCTAGGCTCGTAAATGCTAACTCAATGTGATTAGATTGAAAATTTAAGACATTTAGT
>CALDHH010000027.1 GCA_937941575.1 uncultured Alphaproteobacteria bacterium
ACTTTAAAAACCCTAAACGATAACCCAATTGCCCATGATGATCCAAAATTCACCAGATATTGTGATGCACTTACCAAGGCGCAGGAGAGTATTGATAATCTTTATGCTAGATGGTCGGAATTGGAAGCGATGCAGAAGTAATATATAGTTTGTTTATCTTTATTTGTATTAGTAGCTTTATTACATATCAAACATAAGGAATGCTCAAATAATGGTAAATTTAAAACCAGATTTAATAGAAATTTATCTATCAATATTGTATTTGGCTAATGTCATTGGATTAATCTGGTACTTTATTTTTAAAGTTCCTAATAAAAATAATTTCGCAAAGGAAGTTAAAACAGCACTATATATTATTTGGATACCATTATCTTTTTATATTACATATCATATGCTGGAATTGTCTTATTTTATTCGTGATAATTATATCTCACGCCCTTGTATAGCAAGCATAGTTAATACATGGATTTATTTATTCTTAGCTTTATTATTAATACTTGTTCATATTAAATACAGGAAATCCTTAAAAATATCCTTGAAAATAATATTATTTATTTCTTGGACAATTATTTTTTATGTCGGTTTATTTAAATTAATATCTTATAAAAAATCTTTTACAAATGATGGATTTGAAAATCCATTTTTATGTATTAAAATATGTAATAGAATAAGAGAAATAGATATTAGATTCAGAGAAATTGGTTGCAATGATGTAATACAAAATTTTGACAATAAAGAATTTTTTAAGCTAGTAGATGAAGGTAATAAAAATTAATTGTTTATTTTTAACCGACAAACATGCTCAAACCCCTTACCCTTACTAAATCTATCAACAACATCTGATATAGGTTCGATGATTGTTGCCATATGGTGGGCGTTGGCGTGGAGGAAGTTTTTATTATCTGACATGATGCCGATATGACCGTCAGAGAATAATATATCGCCTTTTTGTAGGTGGTTTAATGATAGTTCAATTTCAGAATTTTTTAAATGTTGATATTGTTGATCGGTATCTCTTGGGATATTTATTCCTGCAAGCCTCAAACTTGTCTGTACCAAGCCGGAACAATCAATTCCAGCAGAAGAATTGCCGCCCCAGATATAGGGAGTACCAATGAATTTTTTTGCAGTTTCAACGTAATCTTCCGCGATATAGTTAATGTCGGATAGATGGGATTTATATACCCAACCGCCGCTATCAAGCTCAACATATTTGCCTTTTTCGCTGATTATATTAAGCTTGCTACCAATCGACAAACTGTCCAATATTGGGGATCGCATATCAGGTTCGTGATAGATAGTGGATTTTAATTTGGATAGAATATGGGTTGGGTTTGGAGTGTTGCCATCTAGGCTGTCTTTTTTAAGATAACCAACATAGGAATCAAATTCTGCCTGTCCCCAAGCCCAATCTTCTTTTTCTTCATAAATTGAAAATATATCACCATAGATAAGTTCAGATTCTTGCTTGCCTTTGTTAAGGTTGAAATCTGAATGCTCTCTTAATAAGGCAGTGCCAGAGATAACTCTCTTCTTGATCGGTTTGATATTTGATATTTCAAAATCATCGCGGATTAAATTTACTCTGGCATCTAACATTATGATTATTTACCAAATTTCTTTTTAATTAAATCAAAGCTGGCAAGTATTCCATATGCTTCCCCACCAACTGTTCTGCCTGCTTTTTTATCTGGGTTCCAACCGAAAGTATCAATATGTAACCATGGAATTTTCTTATCGATAAATTCTTGTAAGAATAGGCCAGCCGTAATTGCTCCTGCCATTCCAGCACCGCCAGAGTTTTTATAATCAGCAACTTCACTATTTAAATATTTAAGGTAATTTGCGTGTAATGGTAATTCCCAAACTAAATCTTTGGTATCTTCGCCAGATTTCATGAAATCTTGAGCTAGTTTTTTATCATTGCTCATGAATGGTGGAATTTCTGGTCCCATTGCTACTCTTGCAGCGCCTGTTAAGGTTGCAAAATCAATCATCAGGTCTGGTTTATCTTCAGATGCTAGAGTTAATGCATCAGATAGAATTAACCTACCTTCAGCATCGGTGTTATCAACTTCGATTGTTAAACCTTTTCTTGTATCCAGCACATCGCCTGGACGCATTGCATTATCACTAATTGAATTCTCAACTGCTGGAATTAATACACGCAATCTTACATTTAACTTTGCAGCCATTATCATATGGGCAAGCCCTAGGACGTGAGCCGCACCACCCATGTCTTTTTTCATGTTACGCATACCATTGCCCGGTTTTATATTTAAGCCACCAGTGTCAAAACAAACGCCTTTACCAATCAATGTTACTTTTGGTGCATCTTCATTGCCCCAAACAATATCAATTAATCTTGGTTCAGTCTCACTAGCGCGACCAACGGCATGAATTGATGGGTAGTTATATTTTAATAAATCATCACCTGTAACAACACAGCTTTTGGCATTAAATTCTTTTGCTAGTTTTAATGCAGCTTTTTCTAAATCTGCTGGGCTCATATCATTGGTTGGAGTATTGATTAGGTCTCGTACCATAAATACTGCTTTGGCAGCATTGATTACATCATCTTTATTAGCATTATCTGGAATTACTAATTCTTGCATTTTACCAGTTTTGTTTGATTTGTAATTATCAAATCTATATGTACCAAGTAACCAGCCAAGTGCAACTTCTTCAGCACGAGATTTGCTCATTTTTGTATCAATGTAATAGCCGTCTTTATTTTCAGGTAATAGATCAGGCAGGCTTGCAAAATCATAAATATCTTCATTATCTGATAAGCCAAAAAGAATTTGGGATATATTACCTTTATCATCAGTTAAAATAGATAACTCGCCTGGAATTCCTGTAAAATCTAGAGAATCTACTTGTTTTTTAGTCACGTCATCTTGATTTTTTAACCATTTTGGTAGATCTTTGTGATTCATTGCTTGGATTGGTAGGCTGTTTTTCGTTTTTTTATTAATGAACATGAGCTTTGGTTTCTCCCGATAATGTTTAAAATAGCTATATTTTCAAAGCATATACAATAAATATAGTTATTTATAGAGGTTTTTTATAAATTAGATGTTGACTCTGTCTCATAAATTAAATAAATTGCACATCTAATTTAATGTTGAATAATATTTTAAGGAAAATAGATATGTCACGTCGTTGTATTATAACTGGTAAGGGTGTTCAATCTGGAAACAATGTTTCCCACGCTAAGAACAGAACAAGAAGAAGATTTTTACCAAACCTACAAGAAGCATCTTTTTATAGTGATTCTTTAAAGAAAATGGTTAAGTTCAGAGTTTCTGCTCACGGTATGAGAACTATTGAACATAATGGCGGAATTGATAGTTATGTGATGAGCATTGCTCCAACAAAACTTGATCCTTCTTTGCGTAAAATTCGTAAACAAGTAGAAGCATTACAAACAGTAGCTGCTTAAATATTTGATTTAATTAGCTTAGCTTTGAAATTAACCCTGTAATATTGATTTACAGGGTTTTTTGTGTTACTCATATTAAATATACTTAAAATAAGGGATTTAATTTATGAGTAAGAAAAAACTTACAAATTCTGAGAAAAAGAAGATTAATAGTGTTATTAAAAAATGGAATCCAAGTTTTTTTAATAGAAACTTCAATAAGGCGATGGCTCCGACTAGTGGCTTATTAGGCGCTTTATTCCTAACCGATGCTTTTCTTACTGCTGGTAGTGTTTCTATGATCTATGCTGGTTTATCTGGAATTCTATTTGCTAGAAGTAGTAGGAACTTACAACAAGGTTATTTGGGATTGGAATGGAATAATAATTCAGCTCAGAAAATTAAATCAACTGTGCCGGTAAAATTTGTTCTCCAGAGAATGGAAGCTGATGCAAGGAGCTTATTTAATCAACTAGCAAAAGATGGTTTAAAAGAAAATCAAGAGAAGAATAAAAGAATAATTAGCTCTATGAACGCCATTAAAAATGATATAGATACTATACGTCCTTTATTCTTAGTTGATGGTGTATCTAGTGATGATTTCGAAGTATATTTGCATGATAAACATAGTAAGATTCCTAAGCCAATAAATAAGCTAACGGAAGCAGAGTTTAGGGAATATGTCTTTGATAGTCAGTCTTTTGAAGAGATCGTAAAGAGTGATGGCTTAATAAAGAAAAAATTAAAAAAAGGTGGCTTCGGTACTTAAGGCCTTAAAAATATAATGAAAAAGAAAAAGCTTACTAAAACTGAAAAAGAAAAAATTGCTGGAGTTGTTAAAAGATGGAATCCTTCTTTTATTAATAGGCATATCCATAAGTTTAAAAGCCCTACGGATTTTGTAATAGCAGGCGTTTTGCTTACTGATATTATGGCAGCAGGCGGTGCCATTTCTGTTATATTCTTACCAATGGCTGGATATTTTGGTTTTGAGGGTGCAAGGAGCTTTAGGAAATCTTTTATTGGGGGTAGCTGGGAAAATAATTCAACTCAAAAAGTAAAATCTTCTGACCATGTGAAATATTGTCTAAGAGGGATGGAGATAAGGGCAAAAACCTTATTTAACCAAGTATCAAAAGATGGCCGTAAAGAATATAGGTTAGAAGATAATAGAATTATCAAAGAACTTGCTTTGATCCAAGATGATATAGATACAATAAAGCCATTATATTTAGTTAAGAATAACCAGCTAAATGAATTTATAATTTACTTGGATGATATGAATAATCTATCACAAATTGCTAAAAATAAGAATGTAACAAGAAAGAAGCTTGATGGTGGGTTTGGAACATAGTATTAGTATCTGATATATAATTTTTTAAGGTTTAAGAATATGTCTGATGATTACCCAAATTTTGCGTTTAACATTACTTATAAAGACCCAAATTCAAGGGCAAGAATTGGTGAATATAAGACACCGCATGGAACGATTGAAACCCCCAATTTTATTTTTTGTGGAACCAAAGCTTCTATTAAGGCTTTGTCACCTATTCAGGTAAAAGAAGCTGGGGCTGATATAATATTATCAAATACTTATCATTTAATGCTGCAACCTGGGGCGGATACTGTTCAAAAAATGGGTGGCTTGCATAAATTTATGGGCTGG
>CALDHH010000028.1 GCA_937941575.1 uncultured Alphaproteobacteria bacterium
AATTTATTTAAATATTTTATCAAACACACTTTGTTTTTTCTTAGTTGTCTTTACTTCGCCTTCGGTAATATCTTTACCGGCCTTTAGAGTATCTTCGATACGTTTTTTCTCTTCTTTGGCGTTAACTACTTCTTGAGTGTCTTCAAATTCAAGAATTTTATCAACGAAGCTTTTATCTTTAACTGGGGTAAAGCCAGATTCTTTGTCCAATATTGCTCGAATATCTTCTTGGCGATTATCGGCGCCAATTTTGTTTAAGATTACTTCTTCACCGCTACCATATTTAACTACCTTCTTTTGCTCACCGAATATGGTGTTCTTAGCAGTCTCTTGAGTATCATCAATGCTTCTGATTACTCCATTTTCACTTGGTGGTCTTAAATTATATTCAGGTGGCAAGCTTAGAGGAGCACGCTTTATCACGGTAAATTCATCAGGGGAATGTCTATCCAATCCCAATTCTGATTTTAATTGTGAGCAAGCTTGCAGAAAGATTACACAAGATAAAACAGCAATAATTTTTTTAGTTTTAATTATCATTAACAACATCCATTTCTTTATCATCTTCTAATAACATATGGTATATCAGAATAAAAGCACCAATAGTAATAAATGCATCTGCCATATTAAATGTTGGCCAATGAAAGCCAGATATATGCAGATCAATAAAATCAGATACTGCGCCAAATCTTATACGATCGATAATATTACCAATTGCGCCACCGATTATCATTGTGATTGCTAATGATTGCTTGAAATTATTCGATAAAGCCATCCATACGAATAGTATAACTGAAATTACTATTGAAAATCCGATCAATAATATGCTGGTGATATTGGCATTTTCAATGGTGTTCAACATACCAAAACTAATCCCTCTATTCCAGACAGTATGTAGGTTTAGAAAAGATGTTAGCTCCATTGTTTCATATCTGGCAGATTGCTCAGTAATAAAGAAAGGAACTTTATTAATCGTTTGAAACCAAGTTGTAAAATCTTTTGGTTCATCAGTCACTTTTAAATATTTCTCAACAACAACCCATTTGGTAAATTGGTCAAACATTGCAAGTATTACAGCAATGAATAAGCCAGGCAGTAAGAAAAAACCTGTTTTTTTAGGTGATAGTTTGTTCATATCTATTCCATTTATTATTAAGTTATATTTATTCCAACATAGATTTTGCTTGAATGCAATCTTCTTTTATTTGCCGAGTTAACTCTTCCATATTGTCGAATTTTAACTCATTCCTTATAAATTTAAAAGGCTGAATAGTAATTTCTTCGCCATAAATATCAGAATTAAAATCAAATATAAAGGTTTCAACCAACGGAATGTCTAATTTAAACATTGGACGGATGCCGATATTAGTAATTGCTTTATATATTTTACCTTTTATTTCTGCATAACTAGCATAAACCCCAAGCTTTGGTCTGATATATTCTTGTATTAATTGATTAGCAGTTGGATAGCCAATTTCTCGACCCCTTTTATCGCCATGGATAACTTCGCCAGATATTTCCCAATTCCAATTGAGTAATTTATTAGCTTTAGCAATATTACCATCAGATAGATGATCTCTGATTATTGATGATGAGACAATCTCGCTATCTTCTGCAATCTTATCTAATATTTCTAGATTAAAACTAGCTTGGTATTTTTTGAGTAATTCTATATCTCCAGATTTTTTATAACCAAATTTAAAATCTGAGCCAATTATTAAGTGATTGGTTTGCAATTCTTTAATTAGGATATCTTCGATAAATTCCCTACCGGTTATTTCAGAGAACTCTTGATTGAATTGTATATTGATAAAATTATCTATGCCGTATTTTTCTAGTAATTCTGTTTTTTTAGCTTGATTTACAATTTGGATATTAATATCTGGATTGAAAAACTTACGTGGATGAGGAGAGAAGCTTAAACAAGTTATCTTACAGCCAAGCTCTTTGGCAATATTTTTGGCTTTGGTGATTAAGCTTTGATGACCTTTATGTATCCCATCAAAATTGCCAATTAAGACAATGTTATTTTGAGCATCCTTTGGTAAGTTAGAGTAATCTTGGAAAACTTGCATTTCTATTAAGCAATTCTAACAATATTATCTCGATAATCTTCATTTTTATCAATATCAAAGCTCAAATTTAGTTCTTCCCAAACAGCGCAGATTGAATTTTTAAGATGTTCAATATCAGCATCGCTATGTAATGGTGATGGAGTAATTCTTAATCGCTCTGTACCACGCGGAACGGTTGGATAATTAATTGGCTGCACATATATGTCATGTTTATCCATTAACAAATCAGATGCTTGTTTACAAAGCCTTGGGTCGCCAATCATAATTGGGACAATATGGCTTGGGTTATCAATAACCGGAATGCCTGCTGCTTTTAAACAAGCTTTGGTTTTATTCGCTCTTTCTTTATGTTGCATGCGCTCTATTTGACTCTGTTTTAGATGTTCAACACTAGCTAATGCACCAGCTAGAACCGCAGGGGGTAGGGATGTTGTGAAAATAAAACTTGATGCATAAGAACGTACAACATCGATCATGGCTTTTTTACCAGTAATATATCCGCCAACTACGCCAAATGCCTTACCTAATGTACCTTCAATAATATCTATACGATCCATTAAGCCGCGTTCTTCGGCAATACCGCCACCTCTTTTACCGTACATTCCAACTGCATGAACTTCATCAATATAAGTCATTGCACCGTATTTTTCAGCCAAGTCGCAGATTTCTTTAATTGGTGCAATATCGCCATCCATTGAATAGATAGATTCAAAAGCGATAATTTTTGGACGGCATCTTTCAACGGAGCTTAATAATTTTTCTAAATGTGCCACATCATTATGTCTGAATATATATTTCTCAGATGAGCTACCCTTGATACCATGGATCATTGATGCGTGATTTAATTCGTCTGAAAAAATAGCACAATCTGGTAATAATTTAGCCAAAGTGCTTAACGCTGCTTCATTCGATATATAACCAGAAGTAAATAATAAACCAGCTTCTTTATTATGGAGATCAGCCAGTGATTCTTCTAATAAAACATGGTAATGAGTAGTTCCTGAAATATTTCTTGTCCCACCAGCCCCAGAACCACAAGAATTTATGGCATCACAACTTGCTTTTAACACTTTTTCATTTTGCCCCATGCCAAGATAATCATTGCTACACCAGATTGTAACTTCTCTGCTTGTGCCACCATCTCTATAGGTTGCTTTTGGAAAATTGCCTACTTTGCGCTCTAAATCAGCAAAGACACGATATCTTCCCTCTTTATGCAAGTCTTCTAACCTGTTTTGGAAAAAATTATCGTAATAGCTTTTTATTTCTTTGCTCATGGTTCTGCACTCTTATTATTATTTAAGTTCAATATATTAAATTTTAAGTCATAATCCAACTGAAAAAATTGATTTAAGTCAAAATTATAGATTTTATAGTATAATATGGTTATGATATTAGGTGTTTTCTAGTAAAAGGATTTTTATTCATGATTATTGTATTCGGCTCATTAAATATTGACATGGTTATGTCGGTAAAAAAATTCCCAAAAGTTGGAGAAACCATAGTTTCAGATAAATATGAAACTAGTCCAGGCGGTAAAGGATCAAACCAAGCAGTCGCATCAGCTAGATTTGGGGCAAAAACGGTAATGATCGGGATGGTCGGCGATGATGGTTTTGGTAGAAGAGCTACATATAATTTAAAGAAACAGATGATTTTGGGAACTGGGGTTGGAACATCGGATAGAGCAACTGGATGTGCCAGTATCTTGGTAAATGACAAAGGTGAGAACCAAGTAATTGTGGCTCCAGGAGCAAATTTAGATGTCGCATCGAATCAGATACCAGACGAGATTTTAATTGCTGGAAATGTATTAATTACCCAGATGGAAGTGAACCTATCGGAGACTTGGGATGTAATTAAGCGAGCGCATCAGCATAATACAATTACAATATTAAATGCATCCCCAGTGACAAGCATTCCACCAGAGGTATTGGATGATCTTGATTATATAATCGTTAATAATCACGAAGTAATGCAATTGGCAGATGAATTAAAAATCAAAGCAGAAGATGAAAGACAAGCTGCAATTGAAATTGCCAAAAGAGGTAAGCTGACCTGTATAGTAACTCTGGAGGAAGCGGGATCAATTGCTGCAACTTCTACTGGTATCTGGTCGGTCAAAGCAATGGACGTAACTCCCGTGGACACAACCGGTGCAGGAGATAGTTTCTGTGGAGTATTTGCGGCTGCAATTGGCAAAGGGCTTGGAATATCAGAAGCCTTACATCTGGCCAGTATCGGGGCAGGTATATCTTGTTTAGGATATGGAGCACAAGGATCAGTACCATATATCGAGCAAATCGAAGATAATCTTGATAAATTGGAAAAGCCTGTTTTCGAGAAATTCTAAAATTGCTATCCATATAATCTTTTCTAAATAAAATATTACAACTTTAATAATCTGTTCTTTATTTGTTCTATAAATTAATGTATGTTTGATTCTCTTAAACATGGGGGTTGAAATGGCAAATAATAAATTTATAGAAATTCGTGGTGCTTGTGAGCATAATTTAAATTCAGTTGATATTGATATACCAAAAAATAAATTGGTAGTGATAACTGGGCTTAGTGGTTCGGGTAAATCTTCTTTGGCTTTTGATACCATCTATGCAGAAGGTCAGCGAAGATATGTTGAAAGCCTATCTGCCTATGCAAGGCAATTTCTTGAATTAATGAAAAAACCAGAAGTTGATTCAATCGAAGGATTATCACCGGCAATTTC
>CALDHH010000029.1 GCA_937941575.1 uncultured Alphaproteobacteria bacterium
AAATTTATAAAGCCGAGAAAAAGAACTATTTAGAGCTCTGCCAGTATATTTACCAATCTAACTTAGAAAAGATTGTTACTTGCCAGGTAAATCAAGCTGAATCAAAAGAACAATTAGACAAGTTATTAAAAGAGAATGTTCCAATCAAAGGTAAAGAAGTTGAAGTCAAATTCACCGAAGAGAAGATCATCGATTGCGTACAAACTTTCTTTGCCCCGAAATATAGCACTTATGATTATGAAAGACTTTACCCTTGTGTATATAATAGCTTTAAAACCCTATATCTAAACCAAGCTCGGCCTAAAGAAATAGAGCTAATTAACAACCAATAAATAGATCTTTACATAAAGGGATATCTTTGATATTATACAACCTATGACAGAAAAAATTAAAAATTTAGAGACCATCACAATTGACGCCGATAAAGATGATGACCCAATCGTTAAAGATGATTGTGTCGATACTATTGAAAGAACAGATGCAATTGAACAACTAAGTTCTGCTCATTTAAACTTAATGCCTGTATATCTTGAAAATGGAATAATTAAATCATCCATTGGTGCTTATCGGTTGGCAAGAAATGATGATGGTAAAACTGCCTTATTATTTGCATTCGATGCCGAGGATTTAGAGGGTGACAACCCAGTAGCAGATAAACAGCTATATGTTGTTGATGCCAAAGCAAATAATACAAAAAGACCTTGGATTGATTCAGCAATCAGCAAACATCAAGAAGAGCTCTATGATCTATATCTTGAACATGCAACTTTGTATCAAACTGATAAATACACTTGGAAAAACACATCTGTTGCTTATAAAATCTTCCCAATTAATGAAGAAGATCAAATAGAAGGGCAAGATAGAAAATTCAAGCTAAGATTTTATTCGAACACAGAGGAAGTAGAGAAATTCACCGCAGTTGATGAGGAATCTCCAGAAGGATTTTTTGCCAATGTATTTTCACCTGGAGAAGATGTTGGGGATTTCACAAGAAGAACTGCCAAACAGTTTATTGCCAATGATTTCATGAAAAGATTAAAAAGAATGGAATCTGGGCAAGATCCGGTGACGATCAAAGAAATGTCAACACAACCAAAAGTACCAATTCTAAGAGCTATTCAGAAAAGTAGTAAATATTTAAAAGAAACTCAGATTGTTAGAATTGGTGCCGATGCAGTGAAACTTTTAACCACGGCTGCTGATTTCACTTCTTGGCCAAATGCCGCTCTTGAAAAATTGGGTAATAAGCTCTCAGAAGCAAAGAAGAGAAAAGAAGATATCACAACCCCACTCCGTAAACATGAAAATACTGAGAAACTATGGTGGAGCGAAGTCTGTCAAGAAGCCAATATGGACCAGATCAAGGATTTTAAATATTTAGATGCAAAACAAGCCAAGATTGCACCTGATGATGCACGAATATTAAAAAGCTTGGATCATACTCAGCCACAAAAATATATTCTTGGCGCCTTACAGGGGCGCTCCGGTATGATTGCGTATCCAAGACCTGATGGGATTATCAATATCCAGCAACCAAATGGTCTGCATATCTATTACATCAATAAAGAAAAAGAAGATGGCAGCACAATTAAAAAAGCCTTTGCTAGATATCGTGAGAATTGGGCTTTAGAAGGTGCAACTCCCCTACCCGAGACAGTAAAAGAATTATTTAAGAATAATGAAATGATCGAAATTGATTTATCATTCGGTAGAATTACTTCCAAAGAAATTAGCCAAGCTGAATTTAGGCAGAATCTAATTGATCTGACCAAGAACGAAAATTGGGGCGATAAAAAACATGATGATTTTTATTCTAAATTTTACACTCCTAAGCCTCCAATAGAATCAGATAAAGCTAAATTAGAATCGATTAGATCAGCAAGCCTTACCTAAAAAGTTAAAAATATGTGAAAATTATAAAATATAGATTTTATTTATTTTATAAAGCGTTTACCATGGAACAAATATTCGCAAAACAAGTAGGTTATAAACGATGAATGTCAGCATAGTAGTATTAAAAAATCAAAGGCTTTGCATGACTTATGACCAAAGATTCCCCTTTCCTATCAAGGCTTTAGAGCTAGATGTCAACAGTTTTGAGATAACTATATTATTTGCTTCAGATAACTTTGAACCAATAAAATTAGATTACCCACTTGATTATAATTTAATGCCTGCAATACTTGAAAATGAAGCAATTTACACCTGTTTTGCTGACACTAAACAATCACTCCCAATGGTTGAAGTTCCGATTTTATTTGCAAAAAAGTAAAAAAAGTGTAAAGATGTAAGTATGTTAAGGTTTTGTTAAGAAAGAGATTGAATATGTTAGCACATGAAGCATTTGGATTAGATACTTGGAGATTATTACAGAAACAGGGTTTACCTGCACAAGGTTACGTTACACAACTTCACGGCGATATTTCTCCAAAATCAGTATTAACAGCATATCATAACGAATCTACTGTTCGAACAAATGGCCCACAATTACCAACTAATGATTTTGGTTTAAGAGCTAATCATAAGCCGAACACTCCACAACCAACGATGAATCTAAATCTTAGCCCAGGTAACCCATCAGCATAAATTTAGTTTAATCTAATTTAAATATAAAACAGCTTAACAATGATTAAGCTGTTTTTTTATTATATATTCACTTTTTATTTAGTATTTTGGGATATGTTGTAATATAATTGTGTAAAGCTACATCTATATATACAGTATAAAGAGGATCTATTATGCCTACAAAAGCTAGAAAAAAAGAAAAAGAACTCATAATCACGAATGTAATAAGTTCTTTTGATAAGGTTAAAGACAAAGCAGATATTACCAATAAAGATTTGCTAGAAAGCTTTACCAATATATTTTATAGGCAGATACCCAACGAAGATTTAACAAAATGGGAAATTAATGATTTATCATCAATAATAAGATCCATATTTAAATTTGCCGATAAAAGAACGGCGAACAAGCATAATATTCGTGTATATAATCCAGAAAAATCCAAACATGACTGGGATAATGACCGTACTATTATTGAGTTAATAAATGATGATATGCCTTTTATAATTGATTCAATATCATCTGAGCTTGCCCATCAGAAATTAAGCATTGAAACATTGATGCACCCAATATTACATACCGAGCGATCAAAAAGTGGTGAGTTAATAGGTTTAGCCGAAAATGAAGCTAGCGTTTCAACATCTAGACCAGAATCTGCAATCCATATTGAGCTAGAACAAAGATTATCAAAATCCGCCTGTAAAGATCTAAGAATAAAATTGGAATCTATTATAGAAGATGTAAGATCAGCCACAGGGGATTGGCAATTCATACTTGGTAAAGTTGATGATACAACAAAAGAATTGGTTGGCTTACAAGAAATATTAAACTCTGATGAAGTTACCGAAGGTCATGCATTATTACAATATTTACATGATAATAATTTTACGTTCCTTGGTTATAGAAAGTATAAATACTCTGGTGAGGGCGAAAAAGAGACTTTAACTTCCATCAAGGATACAGGACTTGGCTTATTACGAGATAAAACTAGATATACTTTTAGAAAAGGTAAAAATCTAGGCATAAACGAGCTTAAAAATAGCTCTGAAGTTGTAATGGTCAGCAAAATGATCGACCAATATTCAACAGTGCATAGAAGAGTTCCAGTTGATGCGGTTAGCGTTAAAATATTCGACAAAAAAGGCAATGTAACTGGTCAGCATCTATTCATCGGTTTATTTACCTCTAGTACTTATTCTTGCAGAACCTCAAGCGTTCCTCTAGTTAGAAAAAAAGTTGCAGATACATTAAAATTCACAAGATTTGGCCATGATTCCCATGATAACAAAGCTTTAGAACATATATTGGAGAAATACCCAAGAGATGAGCTATTCCAAGTAACAACAGAAGAGCTTGTGACAACTAGTTTAGGTATCTTAAGGTTACAGGAAAGACAGAAAACTGCTCTTTTCACAAGACTTGATCCATTAGGGGCTTATGTATCATGTCTAGTATATGTTCCAAGAGACCGATATGACACCCGTTTCAGAAAACAAGCTCAACAAATATTGGAAGATCATTTAGGCGGCGTATGCTCAAACTTCTACACCACCTTAGATGATAGCTTGCTGGCAAGAGTAATCTTTACAATCGTAGTTGACCAAACAAAAACCATCAAATTAAACCATAAAGAATTAGAAGCTGATTTAATTGAATTGGGTCGTGAATGGCAAGATAGACTAAGAGAATCTTTATATGATTACTATGATAAAGATGACGTTTTAACTAAACATCATAATTACGCATCAGCATTCCCAAACTCATACCAAGATGCAAGCAATACCAATAGCGCATCGCATGATGTTTTATTTATGGAAGAGCTTATCGATAATGATATGCAGATAAATATAGATATTTATAATAAAGAATGTTCCGATACTTGCAGGCTAAATTTAAAGATATATCACAAGAACACTCCGGTTCCATTATCTGATATATTGCCAGTCCTTGATAATCTTGGGGCTAAGACTTTATCTGAAGAACCATTTGAGATCAAACCACAACATATAAATGATACAATCTGGATTCATGATTTTAATTTAAAAATGGATAGTTTTAATGATCGCGATATTGAAAATCTAAAAGAAGATCTAACCCGTTTATTTTTTAAAACATGGCATGGCGAAACCAAAAATGATCGGTTGAACTCGCTAGTATTGGGAGCAGGATTAAATTGGAAGCAGATTAATCTCATACGATCCATGACATCTTACTTAAAACAAGCAAGATATCCACATAGTAGTACATATATACAGAAAACCTTAACTGCATATCCAAAGATTGTTAAAGAATTAGCTGATATGTTTGAGATCAGGCACAATCCAAAAACTGGCAAAGATAGACAGAAATTAGAAGAAAAGTCTTTTAATAAAATTACGAAATATCTAGCTGATGTTGATCAAATTGATCATGATAAAATTTTAAGAAGCTTTAGAGATTTAATCAAGCATAGCTTGCGTACCAATTACTATCAAACTGATGAAAATGGTAATTCCTTGAATTATCTATCAGTTAAATATAATAGTAAAAAAATAAATGAACTACCGTTACCAAGACCGCATGTTGAGATATTTGTGTATTCTGGAAGAGTTGAAGCAATTCATTTACGTGGTGGGGAAATCGCGCGTGGAGGACTGCGTTGGTCAGATAGAGATGATGATTTTAGAACAGAGATTCTAGGATTGATGAAATCACAGCAGGTTAAGAATGCTGTTATCGTACCAGTTGGATCAAAAGGTGGTTTTGTTGTTAAAAACCCACCTAAAACTGGTGGCAGAGAAGCCTTTATGACTGAGGGTATAGAATGTTATAAAATATTCATCCGCGCCCTACTTGAGATCACAGATAATAATGTTAAAGGAAAAGTTGTAAAACCAAAGAATGTTGTTTGCCATGATGGCAATGATCCTTATTTAGTTGTTGCAGCCGATAAAGGTACCGCAACATTTTCTGATATTGCCAATGGAATATCGCAAGAACTAGGCTTCTGGTTGGGAGATGCCTTTGCATCGGGTGGATCTGCTGGTTATGATCACAAAGTTATGGGTATTACAGCCAAAGGTGGCTGGGAATCCGTTAAACGTCATTTCCGTGAATTGGGTCGAAATATTCAAAGCCAAGAATTCACTGCAATTGGTGTTGGTGATATGGCTGGTGATGTATTTGGTAATGGGATGATATTATCTGAACATACTAAATTAGTTGGAGCATTCAACCATCTCCACATATTCTGCGATCCAAACCCAGTTGCAAAAGACAGCTTTATCGAAAGAAAAAGATTATTCGATGCGGTTAAAGGCTGGGGTGATTATGATCTGAAGAAATTATCCAAAGGTGGTAAGATATTTGACCGCTCTTCAAAAACTTTGAAATTAACCAAAGAAATAAAAGAAGCATTTAATATAGAAGAGAATGAAATTTCTCCGAATGAATTAATTCGTGCAATTTTAAAGTCTGAAACTGAGCTATTATGGTTTGGTGGAATTGGGACATATATCAAAGCAAGCAATCAAACGAATAGCCAAGCAGATGATAGAGCCAATGATGGTTTAAGAATTAACGCCAAAGAATTAAATGTAAAAGTAATTGGTGAAGGAGCCAATCTTGGTATGACCCAGCTTGCAAGAGTTGAATTTGCCCGTAAT
>CALDHH010000030.1 GCA_937941575.1 uncultured Alphaproteobacteria bacterium
GCAATGCGTGAAAACGGTAATACTGAGCTTGCAATACCAAAGAAATTCTTGGTAGTGGATTTAATACCTTTATTAGGTACTGGTAAAATTGATTACGTATCGGCGCAATTATTGGCGAATGATATTTAAAAGATTCTGATAGTTAATAAAAGAAGCGGCATAAAGATTTATGCCGCTTCTTTATAATATGTACCAGTTTTTAAAATTACTTATTGTGAATTTTAACTTGTGGTTTTGAGTTTTTTATTAATTTTGTTGTTTCATTTTTAACAAAAGCTTCCATTGCTTGGTTCTGACTGTCTCCAGTTTTTCTACTGTCTGTAACTACAAGATAAATATCTGGGTTACCATCAGAATTAGTTGCAGTTGCAGCAGCGATTGTTAAACCGTTGCTCTTAAATGCTGATTGTAATCTCTGTTCAACTGTTTTTGCAACAGAATTGAATTGCGCTTCTAATTTTCTAAAATCTGGTTTCATTTTTACTATCCTTTAATGGTTGATTACATAAGAATATAGCTGTTTATTAGGAACTTTGCAAGAGGGGATTGGTATTTGTGTTTGTTTGGAGGTTTTTATAGGGGGGTATAGTTTGGAGTTTGTGCTTATTGGCGGTCTATCTACACGTCTTCGTATCATCTTTCCTTCGTTCTAACGAACTTGAAAATATGAACGGGGTGTGATTATATTGAAAATTTAAGACGTTTAGTCTTAAATTTATCTGCTTTAATCCTGCCAGGCTCGCAAATGCTAACGGGGTGTGATGAAGCTGAAAAATTGGTGCGTTCTTAGTATTGTATGATTTCTCGAGGCGGTCATCTCTACACGTCTTCGTAAAGCCTTTACTTCGCCTGCTGGGCTCGCAAATGCTAACGGGGTGTGATGAAGCTGAAAAAATGGTGCGTTCTTAGTATTTTATGATTTCTCGGGGCGGTCATCTCTACACGTCTTCGTAAAGCCTTTACTTCGCCTGCCGGGCTCGCAAATGCTAACTCAATGTGATGAAGCTGAAAAATTGGTGCGTTCTTAGTATTTTATGATTTCTCGGGGCGGTCATCTCTACACGTCTTCGTAAAGCCTTTGCTTCGCCTTCCGGGCTCGCAAATGCTAACTCAATGTGATGAAGCTGAAAAATTGATACGTTTAGTATCAATTTTGTCTGGCTTCATTCAACAGTAACACTTTTCGCTAAATTTCTTGGTTGGTCAACATCGGTTCCTTTGATAACAGCTACATGGTAGGATAATAGTTGAACTGGGATGGTGTATAGGATTGGGGTTACGAAATCGTGGCATTCTGGGATTTCTATGCTCCAAGTTGCGTCTTCTTGCATCTTTTTAATACCTGTTGCAGTTGAAATTACGAAAGTCTTACCACCACGTGCCACAACTTCTTTGGCATTGGATGCGGTTTTATCGAATAGGTAATCATTTGGAGCCACGATAATAACAGGAACTTTTTCATCAATCAGGGCAATTGGACCATGTTTCATTTCACCAGATGCATAACCTTCAGCATGGATATAGGATACTTCTTTTAATTTTAACGCACCTTCTAATGCGATTGGGTACGAAGTTCCACGCCCGAGATATAATACATCTCTGGCTTCTGATATATCTTTGGCAATGTCCAAAATTTCTTTGTCATGATTTAATATTTCAGAGATTAGGGCAGGGATATGACGCATGGCATCTGTAATTTTTGCTTCTTCTTCTTGGCTAATCGTGCCACGTTTTTTGGCAAGTGCTAATGCAAGGCAACCAAGTGTAGTTAGCTGGGTTGTGAATGCTTTTGTTGATGCAACACCAATCTCTGGACCTGCCAGAGTTCTTAACACATGATCGGATTCACGTTCAATTGTGCTTTCAATCGTATTTAAGATTGAGATTATTTTTTGACCTTGCGATTTTGAATATCTTAATGCTTCCAAAGTATCCAATGTTTCACCGGATTGCGAAATAAATAGAGCAGCTCCGCCTTCAACCATTGGTGCTTCTCGATATCTAAATTCTGATGCAACATCTAGTTCAACTGGAATTCGGGCAACTTGTTCCAGCCAATATTTCATAACCATACCCGCATAATATGCAGTACCACAGGCAATGATTGTTACCCTTGGGCAATCCATGGCTTCTAATATTGCATCGCTAATGGTTACTTTTCCAGTGGTTGGGTTAATGAAAGTGTTTAATGTATCGCCAATAACTGCTGGTTGTTCATTAATTTCTTTTAACATGAAATGGCGGTATTTACCTTTGCCAGTTAAAGCACCGGATTGTGAAGTTACTCTGATTTCTCTCTCAACTTGATTACCAGTTCTGTCATAGATTACAGCACCATCTCTTTTAATCTCAACTCTATCACCATCTTCTAAAAAGCTGATATTTTCAGTCATTGGGGCAAGTGCGTATGAATCTGATGCGATATACATTTCATTCTTACCGTAACCAATTGCCAATGGAGTTCCTTGGCGGGCTGCAAACATGAAATCTTCTTCGTCGTTAAATATGATAGCAACAGAAAATGCACCTTCTAAACGGTCTAATGATTTATTAACAGCCTCTTTATTATCAAGTCCTTGATTAATATATGAAGTGATTAAATGAGCAATTACCTCAGTATCAGTTTCAGTTTCAAATCTAAATTGTTGTTTCTGCAATTCTTCTTTTAATTCCATATAGTTTTCAATGATCCCATTATGGACAACTGCAACTTTATCAGTTGCATGTGGGTGGGCGTTGTTCTCAGTAGGGCCTCCATGAGTTGCCCATCTTGTGTGACCAATTCCGATTGAACCAGATAATTCATCATTAGCAACTTTTAAAGATAGGTTC
>CALDHH010000031.1 GCA_937941575.1 uncultured Alphaproteobacteria bacterium
TACATTATCTGGCATAGATCAAGCATTTAAAGCTAGGATCGCTAGAAGTGATGGTAATACAACAACAATACAATTTCCTCTTGATCTGGATCATATGGAATTAATGAAAGATCATATTAAGAAACTATCTTAGATAGGAAAGCTCTTAGTGCTAAATTAGTACTTTATAAACCGGCATGATAATTAAAAATATCATGCCGGTTTATAGTTTTAAGCCTAATCTATATCGCAATCAATTTTACCAGAGTTAAATAAATTTAAGCTAGGGAAGTATCTCCATAAATAGCCTTGCTATAATTAGATTTGTTTAAATGATGAGATCTATGTTTTTTGATCTTAGTTTGATTTAGGTAATAATGCGGCTGAGAACCAGAAATTTTCAACTGCATTTACTACATCAGAAAATTCTTCCATATCAACAGGTTTAACAAGATAGCTATTTGCATGCAGGCTATATGTTTGAGCAATGTCCTTATCAGCTTTGGAACTGGTTAAGATTACAACAGGGATAGTTAGTAATTCTGCATTAGTTTTAACTTCTTCTAAAACTTCACGCCCATCTTTTTTAGGCATATTAAGGTCTAATAATATAAGATCTGGCGTTTTAGCATCTTCAAAATCACCGCGTTTATATAAGAAATCCATTGCTTGTTCTCCGTCGCTGGCAACGGAGATATTATTGCTAATTCTTGCTTCAGAAAAAGCGTGTTTGGTTAGAAAAACATCGCCTGGATTATCTTCAACTAGTAAGATTTCTATTTGCTTTATAGAATCAGTCATTCTTTTCTTGTTCCTTTTCTATCAATGGTTGCCCATTATACACAGGTATTGTAAATGTGAAAGTAGAACCTTCACCTAAACTAGAATGTGACCATATATCTCCACCGAAGCCTTCAATAATTTTACGACAGATGGCAAGCCCCATACCTGTACCATTATATTCATTTTTGGCATGGAGGCGTCTGAAGGGCTCAAAAATTCTCTCAGAATATTCTTGTTTCATGCCAATACCATTATCTTTGACTGAAATCTCCCATAACCCTTCTTTTTCTTCTGCATTAATAACAACTTTTGGTTGCGTACCGGATATTTGATATTTAATACTATTACCAACTAAATTCTGAATCACGCGCATAAGACGGATCGGGTTGGCATGAACAATGGGAAGCTTATCGAAGCTAATAATTGCATCACTAGAATCTATGCTGTCTTTTAAGTTATCTCTAACCATTCCCATGATTTGATTAAGGTCAACATCTTTTAAGTTCTCGGCCTCTTGCCCAACTCGTGAATATTCAAGGAGATCTTTAACTAGGTCCTGCATTCTTTCTGCGCCATCTGAGGCAAAGTTAATATACATCTTGGCTTTATCATCTAATTGTTCAGAATAAGATTTTTCTAGTAATTTTGTAAAATTAGTTACCATTCGCAGAGGCTCTTGGAGATCATGTGAGGCAACATAGGCAAATCTCTCAAGTTCTATATTAGATCGCAATATCTCGGCTTCAGCTTCTTTCTGCTCCGAAATATTACTCATGAAGCAGTGATGGCCAGTGAATTTACCATCATCATCATAGCGACTAATCATGGTTACACGTTTGTGAAAGATAGAGCCATCCTTTCGAATTCCACGGGGTTCTCCCACTACTTTCCCTGTATCAATCATAAATTTATAAGCATCATCCATCATTTCATGATCATCTTGGAGGACTGTTATTCCCCATTCTTTGCCGACCAATTCCTCGGGCGTATAACCACAAGTACCAGCGTAAGCTTCATTTAAGTAAATATATCTACCCTCTGGATCAATTTTCGATACTCCTTCAACTGCATGTTCCATGGCCGAGCTAAGTTCTCGTACTTCCTTTGTTTGTCTCTCAACAATCGTTTCGATTACTTGGCGGTGACGGATAAGCTGGATAAAAGTATATGTGATAAAGAAGGTAAATACTAAACATCCCAATAATACTGTCCAAGGTAACCATGATGATGCATTTTTTATTGATTCAAGCAATGGAAAAGCCTGTATTCTCCATGTCCTTCCGGCAACATTAATATCTGTGCTAGATAGAAGATTTGGATGAATTGCATCTTCTCTTAGGCTACCATAAATACTCTCTGGATTATTTATATCTGTTATATCTTGAATAAAAATATCTGTGTTCTGAGCTCTATTGCCCAAAGCATGTTTTATGGCGTCATCTAGACGGATAACTGTTGTAGTAAATCCTTTTAAATGTTGATCCATATTATGCATATCCTGATGTCCATCTGTTGCAGAATGTCCAGATTCATAAACAGGATTAAAAATTAAAATCCCTTTTTGTTTAGTTTTTTCTTGTACTATAATAATGGGTGCAGTGGCAGCTGGTCGTCCTATATCACCTGCTTTATTTAGAGCATTAAGACGTTTTGAATTAGATGCAAGGTCAAATCCAAGTGCTGGTTTGTTGCCTTTCATCGGTTCAATATAAGTAATTGGAAAATATAATTTACGTTTAAGGGCTTTTATTATATTGCCTTCTTTATCAAGTTCAGTAATTTTGAATCCAGGATAACCATTTAGGCTTAATTTCTCTTCATATGAGTTACGCTCAGCATCACTTATTTTGGGAACCCATTCTAGAGACTGAATATTATTATGGCCTTTTAAAATAGGCCGAACAAAGGTGCTGAACTCTTTTCTATCAACATTCTCGGATGCATCAAAAAAACCTTTTAATGAATTTAGAATTTCCAAATGGTCTTTTATATAACGCTCTATGGATAATATATTAGTCCTGTTTTCTGCTAAAATTTCTTGTTCTGTTTGTTGTTTTTGCAAGTTCTTAAGGATAAGATGGCCAGAAATTGAAGCCGAAATCCCAATGATTCCAATAAGTAATGGCATGATAAAGGCGCGACCTATAATTTTAGAATCTAATATCTCATTTTCTTCATTATTTGCAAAGGCACGATAACCTAGAAGTGTAAATAAGATAAAAGAAATTGCCAATCCAACGAATAAAATCCCTAGAATAGCGCTTCTTAGTTTATTTTGAGCTTGTATTATGGGTGTGTCATCACTGATATAAGTTAGCTCAATATTATGTGTGATTGCATTGGTGGATACTTCGCGGGGTAATTTGATACTATCTGTGTTGGTTTTAACAACGACATCACCTTGTTTTAATTTAAAGGCACCGCCTTCCCTGATTGTCTGCTCGCTGAACAAAGCAGTTAATGGAGCTGTAATTTCTGCGCTTAATACACCCTCATTATTACCAAGATAAGTTACTGGAACCGAAATTACAAAACGGAAATCTTCACCTTCTTGCTCAAGAAGTTGGAAATTATAAGATTGGTTATCTTTAATAATTCTATTTATCCAGCTTGCATTAGGTGTGAAATCACCTTGAATGTCACGGTCAGTTTGGTAAATAATTTCACCTGCAATATTCTGTAGAACTAAACGGCTTTTCTCACCAGCGATCGCAAAATTATCAACAAGATCAATAAAATCTGGATTATCTGATTTTGAGAGCAAGGATGCGCTTGTGATAACAGGAAATTTAGTAAGATCGGTAAGTGTTATCCGGTGATTATCAACAAATCGCTTGAATAGCTCGGTCTCAATCTCCAATGTGACTTTATTATCAACCACATGTTGATTTACCAGAGAGTTATTAATCTTAGGCACAATAATGAAAGCTGTTAACAAGCTTATAATTAAGAAAAAACCAATTAGAAACGCAGCAATAAGTCGCAATATAGGCTGGTTTTCTTTTTTAAAGATAGATGAGCTTTGTTCGATCATTTGCTACTCGTATCAATAATTAGCATTTCATCTTGGGAACCATAGCGTGCCATACAATAGTTTTCTTTATGAAGAGCTTCATGGGCATTGGGATTATTTACCGCATCAAAAACCGAATAAGGAGTTTGATAAGTTTTGACCAAGCCGTGGACTGGTTTTTGTAAATTTTCTAATGCAATTCGTATAGAATTACGATCTTTTACATTATTGCCAGATAAACCGGCTTGTTTAATCGCTTCAATCAGAAGTTTGGTAAGATCATAAGCATGAATAAATCCAACTGCAGATTTTAGATCATTTGGTTCTTTAATCTCTCCATTAGATAGTTTTTTAAGTCTTTCAAATACATCTTTTGATAATTTAGTCTGACCGGGATTAGTAAAGGCAAAACAGGATTGAATAAAGGAAAGGTCAAGATTTTTACGTTTTTCCATTGGTAATTCTTCATGGAAGTTACCACCGGTAATACCCCAATGGCTAATTAATGGTATTGATGCTTCAACATCAACTAAGGATTTTGCAATTACAGTTCCTTCGACGGCGTTAGAAACTAATATTATACAATCGCTGCCCCCATTAATGATATTTCTTATGATAGCACGAGCACCTTGATCACGAAGATTCCAGCCAAAACGAGTAACTTTAGGTTCATTAATATTATGTTTTTTAAGGGCTTTAGACATGCTCTTTAGGTTAGAATTTCCCCATGGTGAATCCTCTAATAATAAATGCGGTGATTTACATTTTTTATCCTTTATTGCAAAATCTACAATTACTGGCCCAGCCCTAGTATCATCAACTGATAATCTAAATACCCAATTATCTTTTGAAGGATAGCGGGTAATTGGACCACCTGCCGCCCATGGAACAAGCGTTAAAGCCTTGCTTTGATTAATAAATTCACGATTGGTGATTAAAGGGGGTGAATGGATGCCAGAATAAATTGCAAATGCATCGGGATCAGCAAGGAATTCTTTGTAATTCTGCTTGCTACGTATTACATTTCCACGGTGATCTAGATATTTAAACTCTACCTTATATCCCATGATTTCATTGCCAACTTCATCAAAGGCAACTTCGATACCTTTTTGAATTGCTTGGGAGGATTCTTTGTGATTGGACAGGTCAGCATCTTGGTAAATGCGGATAATATGATCATCAGCATAGGCTGGCAATGTAAATAATAATGCTGCAATAATGTATAAATATTTTATATTCATATTTTTAAAAATTCCATTTCAATTGAGCTTGTGGAACAGATTCATCAGATCCTTGAATACCAAATTTATTATTCCAATAGGAATATTCCACTCCAGCCATTAATTTTCCTTGTTCATATCCAGCCAAATCACCAATATCAACTAATAAGCGAGGTACAATAAGTTGATTAGGGCTTCTTCCGCCTTCATCACCTTGGAAATCTGCAAAACCTTCGGCTAAAAGCTTTACTCCCCCAATTTCAAAGGGTCTATTCCAAGATAATGTTACTTGCCATGTTTCTCCATCTAGCTCGGTACTATCATGTATATAAGCATTGGCTTTAAAGAATTTGAAACCAGGAAGGTTTAAATCGATTGCTCCACCATATAAATATTGTGGCCCTTGATCTTTTGCTTTTTCAAACGTAGTTGAAATTAATAGATCTTTGATTATGCCATAAGAAAAATCATAACCAGTCATCTTGCTTAAAGATAATCTTGGAGATAGCTCGCCATAATATGTATGATCCTGACCATCAGCTTTAATTAGATCAAAAAAACCAAATGTATCACCGTATTTATGGCCATGTGCATGTTCCAAAGTTATAATAGTTCTTTGTTTTTCACCTAACTCATAATTATGCCCACGTAGAATTTGTATATTGGATGCACTATATTGAAAAATATCACTAGCCTGCGCTAATGGTGATATTAAAATGCTAGCGATGAAAAAAGACAGAAAAATCCTATACACAAAACCCCTCCTCAGAATTATTACTTTATTGAAGATAGTTCATAATTGTAAAGATGAGGTAAAGAAAGCATAGATTGAATTTTAGTCTATAGCGTTATTAAACAGAGCTTAGATGTAGAATAATGATTTTTGTCAGAATTATATCATTCACCTAAGAAACCTCCAGATTGCATATTCCATAGTTTGGCGTAAAGCCCATCTTGTTTTTTTAACTCCGTATGGGTGCCGTCTTGGACAATGCGACCTTGATCCATTACTATTAATCTGTCTAGATGTGCGATGGTAGATAATCTATGGGCAATAACAATAGCCGTTTTATCTGTCATTAGATTTTTAAGGCTTCCTTGGATGAGATGTTCAGATTCTGAATCCAGGGCTGAGGTCGCCTCATCTAAAATAAGTATAGGAGGGTCTTTTAAGATTGCTCTAGCAATCGCAATCCGCTGGCGCTGCCCTCCAGATAATTTTATTCCACGTTCACCAACAAGAGTATCATAACCCTCAGCCAGTTCAGAAATAAACTCATGGGCATGGGCTTTTTTAGCAGCCTCTATCACTTCTTCATCAGATGCATTTAATCTACCATATCTAATATTATCTATTAAACTTCTATGAAATAGGCTGGTATCTTGAGGGATTAAAGCTGTGCTATTACGCATAATATTAGATGGTATATCTTTGATATTTTTTCCATCAATTTTAATTTCCCCATCATTAACATCCCAAAGTCTTAAAAGGATGGTCATTAGAGTTGTTTTCCCAGCTCCGGAAGGGCCGATAATGCCGATCTTTTGCCCTTTTGGAATAATAAGATTGATATCTTGGAGGATGGGTTTTGAACTTTGATAATTGAAGCTAACTCTACTAAGCTCAATACTTCCTTTTTCGATAGTTTCAAAAGAATTATTTTCAGATTCTTCTTCTATATCATGGGGTGTTCCTATTTCTATTAATCCTTCACGAATGGCACCAACTGCTTCCATCATATCTCGGATAACATGATGCAATGATCTGATGGACGCAGTTAGGACGAATAATGTTCCCATTACAGAAATAAAAGCAGAGACAGAAATTCTCTCATCTACTAATCCAGTACCTAAAATTAAAATCATTCCTGTAATTAAAACAACGATCCAGATATCTCTAATTATATTTTTTATTCGAGCCCATGTAGAGGAATTCATATAGGCTTCAAAACATTTTTGTGAGCAATGATCTACATTTTTATCTTCGAATTGCTTTGTATTAAATAACCTAACCAATGAATTATTTATAATTGCATCGGTTACCATACCAGATGCTTCCGCTCTTCTTTTTACAACTCTCATCATAAATTTTTGAGAAATCATACCCAATTTAAAGGACATGAATAAGAAGCCAATTGCCCAAAAGCTAAAGAATAATCCTGCATATAGATCAGTTGAGTACATTACAAAAGACACAACAGATAAAGCAACGATAATTGGAGCAATTTCCCAGCAGAAGTAACCAAAAATCAAATTTATCTGTCTGGAGACTTCAGATATCCTATGTGATATTTGTCCTGCTTCCCGGCTAGAAAACCAACCAGTTGAATGACCCAAGGCCCACCATGTTAATTGCCTTCTGGTATGGGCTTCCCCAATTGCTCTACTTCTATCGGCCTGTCTAACGCTTAAATAATTCATAGCAGCATTAAGAGTTAATAAACCCATAGCAATCAGGCTAAGCTCTATTATATCTTTTATATTAACTGTATTATCTTCAAGAAATCTATCTATGAACTGGCCGAGTATTAAAGGCATTAATACATAGATTGCAGAATAAATAGCCTCACAAAAATATCCAGAAATTAGGAACCATTTAACATCTTTTCCTTTAAGGATAGTTTTAATTAATCCTATAAATGTTTTACCAGGGGGGTTATGAACTAGTTTTGTATCTAAATTAGCTTTTACTTGTGGGTTAATTGCTTTAACGATGGCCTTAAATATACCATCTACTGGGAACTCATCTTTATCTTTATT
>CALDHH010000032.1 GCA_937941575.1 uncultured Alphaproteobacteria bacterium
ATATGGGAAAACTTATAAGGAATATAATAGATAACCATATAATATTTAGATTTATATTTTTCTGTAGGTTTAACAATGTATAGCGCCTTGATTAAAATAAAAACACATTATTATTGTACCATAAAATAATCTAATATAAAAATTAAATTATTTTAAAGCTTTATTATTGCTAGTATTTTTTGGAGGAAATGGGGCGACTGACGGGACTTGAACCCGCGACAACTCGGATCACAACCGAGCGCTCTACCACTGAGCTACAATCGCCATAAATTAAGCATCGTTAATTTTTATACTATATGAACTATTATTTATTAAAGGTCAAGCATTCTATAATAAAAAATAATAAAGTTTTAATTTGGGTATAAAATATACAATCGCCTAAATTTTAGGCACAAGCTCTATTCTCGAGCAATTAACTAGCTTCTTCAAAAAGTAATTCAACTATTAAATTATTTTATATCAGTAGTTTAATCCTTTTCTCTGTTCTTGGCATGAAACATGCTTATTAAGGGTTAAATTTAGAATCGGATGAAGTTAAAGATGAAGAAATTAGATATAATTATAAAGCCATTTAAATTAGATGAAGTTAAAGATTCTCTGCAAGATATAGGTGTAAAGGGAATGACAATATCTGAAGTAAAAGGTTTTGGTCGTCAAAAAGGGCATACAGAAATATATAAAGGTGCAGAATATAATGTTGATTTCCTACCTAAGGTTAAAATTGAGATTGTTTTAGAAGATGAGTTATTGGAGGAGGCGTTAGAAATTATAATGGAATCAGCAAAAACAGGTCGAATTGGTGATGGCAAGATATTTGTATCGGATATAGAAGAGGTTATAAGGATAAGAACTGGTGAACGAGGAATAGAAGCAATTTAAAATGTCGTAAAATATAAAAAATAAGGAGAAAATAAAAATGACAAAGAATATAAATACAGTAAAAATATCAAGCGTAGATGGTTTAGATCACCTATTTGTAATGATAGAAGAAAATGATATTAAATATGTTGATTTTAGATTTACTGATCCAAAAGGTAAATGGCAACATGTTGCTCAGCATGTCTCAACAATAGATGAAGATTTAATGACAGAAGGTATGTTATTTGATGGGTCATCAATTGAAGGTTGGAAGGAAATCAATGAATCAGATATGATTTTAATGCCTGATTTATCAAATATAACTATTGATCCATTTAGCTCGCAACCAACTTTAATTGTTGTTTGTAATGTCGTAGAGCCTGCAACTAGCCTGTCATATTCAAGAGATCCTAGATCTATTGCAAGAGCATCAGAAGAGTATATGAAATCAACTGGCATTGCAGATACTGTTTATTTTGGCCCAGAGCCAGAATTTTTTGTATTTGATGATGTAAAAATTCAAATAGAGATGAATAAAGTAGGATTTCAGATTGATAGCGAAGAGGGGCCATATAATGGTGGCCGTGAATATGAGTTTGGTAATATGGGGCATAGACCAAGTGTAAAAGGTGGTTATTTTCCAGTACAACCAGTAGATAGCCTATCTGATTTACGTGGTGAAATGGTAACTATTATGGATGATATGGGTATTTCAATGGAAAAACACCATCATGAAGTTGCGCCATCTCAGTGTGAATTAGGAATTAAATTTAACACTTTAGTCGAATCTGCAGATGAAATTCAAACTTACAAATATGTAGTTCATAATGTTGCTCATGCATATGGTAAGACTGCCACATTCATGCCAAAGCCTGTATTCGGCGATAATGGTTCAGGAATGCATTGTCATCAATCTTTGTGGAAAGACGGTAAACCAATTTTTGCTGGCTCAGAATATGCAGATTTATCAGAAGATTGCCTATATTATATCGGTGGTATCATTAAACATGCAAAGGCATTAAATGCATTCACCAACCCATCGACAAACAGCTATAAAAGACTAGTGCCAGGTTATGAGGCTCCAGTATTATTAGCATATTCAGCAAGGAATAGATCTGCGTCATGTCGCATACCATTCTCAACTACACCAAACGGGAAAAGAGTAGAAGTTAGATTCCCAGATGCAAGTTGTAATCCTTATCTAGCGTATGCGGCGATGTTGATGGCTGGTTTAGACGGTATTAAGAATAAAATCCATCCAGGTGATGCAATGGATAAAAACTTATATGATTTACCACCAGAGGAATTAAAGGAAGTTCCAACTGTTTGTGGTTCTTTAAGGGAAGCCTTAGACAGTTTAAAAGAAGACCATAGCTTTTTAACAGAAGGTGGTGTCTTTACTGAGGAAATGATTAAAGCATATATTGATCTAAAAATGGAAGAGGTTCAGACTTACGAAACTATGCCTCACCCAATCGAGTTTGCTATGTATTATTCAGTTTAATTACAGATATAATAGTTAAGTAATATAAAGGAAAAAGGAGAGGTTATATAGCCTCTCCTTTTTTTATTCTATGCTAGATACTATATTTGTATATCCAATCTCGTTCCTTGCCCAATTATAATTATTTTTCTCATATTTCGGGCTAATCATGAATGCAAATATATACCATTCATCATCAGATAGTAAACTTAACCAAAGCTCTTGCTCCATTTTCCTATCTTCTCTTTTGAAGGCGATATCATATTCTTCTCTTTTACTAAAATTAAATCTCAAATTACTCTCTATATCATATGTTGCCAAAAGAGCTTCTGTTTTTAAATCACCATATAACTCTAATAAAGTTCTAATTTTTTTAACTTCTTTTTTAAGGGTGCTACCTTCAGTTTTTCTGGATGCTATTATATATAAGACACCAGTCACACTATTGGAAGAATCATGATTATGAAGCTCTATTTTAAGCCTATCTGGATCTTTGAAATCTGGGTTAACAAGTTTCCAAGAAGTTGGATAAGTAAATCTGATTGCATCTAATACAGAGAATATTTTTGTATTTTCAATAGGAGTATCATCTTTATTTATAAACTTAAAGCTATCAACTGAGGCTTTTTGTAAGTAAGCAAAATTATCTTTATAGCTCAATGGTATCTCAAAACGGACAATTATAACTGAATTCCCTTGAAAAATTATCTTAGTATAAACATATTGTGCAATTATTCCTGATAGATAGATATAATTGGCATTTACTACTGTCGGGCTTTCAACATTAATATCACCTTGTAGAGTAAATCCATTTTCTAAAAAATAGTTTTTTGCCCAATGCTCAATGTCAATATTATGGTTAAGGTCTCTGGCTTGTAAGCTTAATTTTGCTCTATGCTCACCGACTATTGGGCCGACAAAACGAGCAATGTCGCTCATTATTTTTCTGCTAAATTCAGGTGATTTATTCATACCCAATGGAACTTTTCTCCATATTTTAGGCAGTCTAATTTCAAATTCAAGTTCTTCAGCATTAAATGGCTTTTCGTAAAAGATATCGGTTAGAGCTATGAAACTTTTTTCATCTGTGATGTTCATGCTGGCTTTTTTTTCTTCTTCAGCGAGCCTTCGTGCCTCTTTATCTTTACCTTTTTTAAAAAGCCCATCTAAGAATACAGGTTGATATAAGTCATTTTTTAAATTTTTATCAATTGGGTAGTCGTTATGGGGCATTGAAAAAGAAGTTTTTATCCCTAATGCTAACCCAAGGATAATGATCGTAGATATAATATATGTTTTTCTCATCACTAGATTTCCACTTTTTTAATTGGAGTTGGTTTTCTATTCGCATCAATTGAAACATAGGTAAAATTACCTTCTGTCACTTTTATCTTCTCATTGCTAAGTCCACGTTTAACCCAGCTCTCTATATATACTGTGATAGATGTGTTTCCTATACTGACAATTTTAGTATAACAACTAACTTCATCTCCGACAAATACAGGTAGGTGAAAGTTCATGGCTTCTATACCAATTGTAACAACTCTGTTTTTAACCTTACGCATTGCAACGGAACCACCAGCCAAATCCATTTGGGATAATAACCAACCACCGAATATATCACCGCTTGGATTAGTATCAGCAGGCATGGCAATAGACCTTAAAGCAGGGCCTTTTTCAAAATCTGGTACTTGCATTTTATTGTTTTCTTGCATATATCTATTCCCCGAGAACTATTCATTAAAAATATTTATACAATATAAATATAGTTATTGCACCGATTAATTCAAAGAGATAATGTAGATTCATGGAAAATTTATTAGATAATGTTAATGGTGATGTGAGCACAAGTTCATATTCTGCGTCCGATATTGAAGTATTGGAAGGGCTAGAGCCAGTTAGATTACGACCTGGTATGTATATCGGTGGTACGGATGAAGGCGCTTTGCATCATTTGATCAGCGAAGTGTTAGATAACTCAATGGATGAAGCGGTGGCAGGATTTGCCAATCGTATTGAAATTGAATTATTGCCAGATAATGAAGTAATTATCACAGATAACGGTCGTGGTATTCCAGTAGATAAACACCCAAAATTTCCAGATAAATCAGCATTAGAAGTAATCTTAACCACTTTGCATTCAGGTGGTAAATTCACTAGTAAAGCTTATAATACCTCAGGTGGACTACATGGCGTTGGTATATCTGTTGTAAATGCCTTGACTTCAGAACTTGAAATTGAAATTGCCAGAGATAAAAAATTATATCGCCAAACCTATAGCAGAGGTAACGTTACTAGCCCATTACAAGAATTAGGTTCTGTTAATAATAGGCGCGGAACAAAAGTAAGATTTAAGCCAGATTTTCAAATTTTTGATAAAGGTTTAAATTTAAAGCCAGAGATTCTATATAAACTTGCTAAATCCAAAGCATATCTTTTTAAAGGTGTTGAGATTAGATGGACTTGCGATGCAAGCTTAATTAAAGAAGATAGCTTAGTACCACAAAATGAAACAATCAATTTTCCAAATGGTATCTTGGATTATCTAAACACAGTTATCAAAGATAAAAGATCAATAACATCAGAGCCTTTTAGTGGTACAGTTAAACTTCAAGATGATGAAGGAACGGCTGAATTTGCAATTGCATGGACAGAAGATGAACAAGGTTTTATAAATTCCTATTGTAATACCGTGCCGACTCCACAAGGTGGAACTCACGAAGCAGGGATGCGTTCAGCTTTTACAAAGGGTTTGAAACATTACGGTGAACTTACTTCAGTTAAAAAATCAAATATCATCACGGCGGAAGATGTATTGGGTGGGGCTAGTATAGTACTATCTGTATTTATAAAAGAGCCACAATTCCAAGGTCAGACTAAAGAAAAACTTGTGACTGTAAAAACAACAAGATTAATTGATGCAGCAATGCGAGATCATTTCGATCATTGGCTATCATCAAATCCAAATGTTAGCACTAGATTACTAGATTTCGTAATTGAGCGAGCAGAAGACCGTTTAAGGCGTCGTAAAAAAACTGAAATGACTAGAAAATCAGCGACTAGAAAGCTAAGGCTTCCAGGGAAGTTAGCGGATTGTTCAAGGAATAGTGCAGAAGGTACAGAAATATTTATCGTTGAGGGTGATTCTGCGGGTGGATCTGCAAAACAAGGTCGTAACCGTGAAATGCAAGCAATTTTGCCATTGCGTGGTAAGGTTTTAAATGTTGCATCGGCAACTCGTGATAAAATAAGAGCCAATCAAGAGATATCAAATATGGTGCAAGCATTAGGTTGCGGTATCGGTAAAGAATTTAAATTAGAAGATCTGCGTTATGAGCGGGTAATAATAATGACCGATGCGGATGTTGATGGTGCCCATATTGCGGCATTATTAATGACATTATTCTATCGTGAAATGCGTCCATTGATTGAACAAGGCTATCTATATCTAGCTCTACCACCTTTATATAGGCTTGCTGCCAAAGGTAAGGTGTTCTATGCCAGAGATGACGCCCATAAAGATGAATTGATGAAAACCGAATTCAAAGGTTTAAAGAAGATTGAGATGAGTCGTTTTAAAGGTTTGGGTGAAATGCCAGCTAGACAATTAAAAGAAACTACTATGGATCCAAGTAAAAGAAGCTTGATGCGGGTAGTTATCCCACAATCACAAGTGGAATCAGAAAACTTCAAAACGACGCATACATATGAATTAATCGAGCAATTAATGGGAAAAAATCCAGAGATGAGATTTAATTTCATCCAAGAGAATGCTGTATTTGCTAATGATTTGGATGTTTAATAATTAATGACACGATAAATCTTGACATATCTTGAAAAAGATTATATCATTGATTCTAAGATTAATATTAGTTACGTTCAATAGAATTGAATTTTTAAAGGGAGAAGATAATGGGTATTAGTAATAAATTTAACAAAACAATTAAGGCTGGTTTATTAATTGCAGCGACAAGCTTAACTTCAATTGCCTGTACAACAGCAAATTTTGATAACATGAAAGATAATTTAAGAGTTACTGCTGAAGACTTAGCTACTGGTAAAATAACTAATATTGTTGACCAAGGTTTTGGTGCAGCTGAAAGACTTGGAACTAGCCTAATTAACGGTAAAGTTTTAGGCTTAGAATGTGAAGATGAAACTGCAACAACTAGTGGTACAAGCGGAAGTGCATCTGGTGGTAAGCAAAATTGTAAAGAGCCTGAAGAAAGTGGTCAAAGTTCTAGAGATCAACAAAGAGCAAGTTCTGAAATTGCAAAAGCAGAAATTAGAGTTTGTCTACAACAAAGAGTAGCTGAACTAGAAACTGGTAAACCTATGACAGCAGCCTGTAAAACGGTAATACAAAATAACAGATAATTAGCTTATTAAATTTAAACTACATAAAATATAGTAAGAAAAGAGATTAAATTATTTTTAATCTCTTTTTTTTATTTGCAATAATATAAATAATATGGTACAATTTACAGAATAATTAATTGATTTAAAAGGATATAAAATATGTCGCATGAACCAAAGCAGAAAAAAGGCTTTCTTACTAGGAACTTATTGATGGCAGTTACAGCTGTAACTATAGGAATGAGTACGATTGCTGTGCCAAATGATGCTCAGGCAGGCTGGCTTAAAGATATTGTATCAGATGTTGCCAAAGGTAATACAAATAAAATTATTAGTAACATTGCAGGCGGTGCAGTAAATATGGCAGATCAACAATGTAAAAATACTATGGGCGGTAATGAGCTTGGATCTTCTTTCTGTAGTGAGATTAAGAAAGAAACTTCTAGACAAGGTGGGGAAGCAGTTAGAAAACACAAATTATAATTTTAATTTGTACTAAACTATATTTTTAAGGATATTTCAAAATGGCATATAAACCAAATAAACCAAAAGGCGCGTTATCGAAGGCAATGTTAACTGTTGTTGCAGCGGGTTCTTTATTCGCGGGATCAACATTTGATAATAATGCACATGCTGGAAATCTTCTAGATATAGTTATGAAAGCAGCAGTAGGAGTTACTGTTTCTGAAGCCAAGGGGCAATTAGAAACAGTAGGAATGCAGGGT
>CALDHH010000033.1 GCA_937941575.1 uncultured Alphaproteobacteria bacterium
TTGTTCAAAGCGATTGCTAAATATTCTAATATTGATTTGGACCGAGCTTTAATTCACTTCACGGGGAGTGACTTTGATAAAGAAATTCAGTATTTACTAGATATTGGAGCGGACCCAACGGCATTAAACAGCAACGGTAAATGTGCTTTGGAATTAGCAGAAGAGATTAACTCAACAGATATAATCAATATGATGGTGGATAGTGTTGCGATTAGGGAAAAGGATCTTTCTAATAAAATATCCAAAGAGATTGCAGATAATGTAGAAATGATTAAGCAAATCAAACGAAAAAACATTCCTAAAATAAAAGGGGTTTATAGATAAAATATGGCTTATTTAATAACACATGAATTTGACGAGACCCTTAATGAATCCATCATGAGTAATGATTTGGAAAAGCTTAAAAGCTGTTTAGATATACTGAATAAAAATAACCTAAAAGATAAAAAGGTAATAATCGAACATATAAAAAAAGATGAAAATAGCGAAGGCCTCCTTATAGATAAAGATTTTTCTGATTATCTCTGGTGTAGGGCTGTAACAGTAGTTAAATATTATAGAGATTTGGGTAGGATATTAGCTCTAGCAGAAAATGGTACTGGCCCTAATGAAGAGGCGGTTAACTATTTCCTAGATTATGCGATTGAACAATATAAAGGGCAAAAACAATCCTCATATGATTGGAATAGACAGTTCATAAATGAGCTAATAAAATTAAACAACTCAGAGCTATTAGAAAAGCTAATTGATTATAAAATGTGGGTTTTTGGTGATGATATGGAATCGCAGGATCATATTGATTCTTTAATATCAGCCAATATGCTAGGTATTCTTAAAAAAATACTTGATGAGAATAAAATTGACTTAGATTTCGATTGTAATATAGGCTCAACACCATTAATCGTTGCAATCACTTGTGGAAAACCTGATGCAATTAAACTACTTCTTGAAAACGGTGCTGATATTAATTTCAAAGGTAGTCTTTTTAATAGAAGCCCACTTTCTATTGCTATTAAAACAGGTGATTTAGAAGTCCAAGAAGTAATGCTATCTCATATTCTAGGAGATAAGTTTATTAAGGGGCTTAAAGATAACGACAGTAAAACTGTTTCAGAATGTTTGTTAAATGAATTTGATGATAATATATCAAAATCGGAGCCTGCAAGTAAAGTAGATATAATAAAAACTCTCTTCTTCTTATTAGAATTTGCTTCAGAAAATAAATCTACTGCTTGCTATAAAGCGATCTTAGATAAGATTACTCAAGATTTTAGCATAGAAGATTTAGATGATTTAATGATATCAAAAAACATCTTGATAAGATCGGTGTTGAATTCAGGTGATTTTGACAATGTAAAAAGATTGCTATCTATGCAGGTTCATAATCAGGTTGATAATCCCGAAATATCAAGTTTATTTTATTCTATAGAGGTAGAATATTTGGTATCTGAAAGTCAAGATATTACAGTTTTTGATGGGATGTTAGATCTAGTAATAGGTAAATATGGGGATGATAGTAGTTATTTAGATAATTTTATAGGCAATATTATTGGGTTTGCTAATAAGGAATGTTTAATTCATGCTCTGGAAGTGATAGACAATAGAATAGAAGGTTATTCACCAATTAAAGCTCTTAATAAGGCAATCATCCTTGAACATTGTGAATTATTAGAAATATTAGCTAATCATCCCAATGTTAATTTAAATGAGCAAAATTACTTCCCTTTCACGGGAGCGATAAAGAATAATGATTTAAAATCAGTCAATATATTACTGAAAGCTGGCGCTGATCCGACTAATAAGCCAAAAAAATCAGGGGATGATTGGTTGTTAACATTTACTACTGATAAGACAATCTATGATGTTCTAGCTTTTAATATTAATAAAATTTCAATGGAGAGATTGACTAATAAAGAATTGAAAGAACATAAATTCTACACAAAGAAAGTAAAATCTGCAAAAATTCCAAAGGTTAAAGGGGTTAAAATATGAAAGATTTTTCAAAAAATAACTTTTTAGAAGCTGTTGATAATAATGACCTCATAGAAATACGCAGATATTTAACTGACATCTGGAATCTAGATATCTTGGATCATAAAGATCAAAAAATCGAACATCCTGAGAAGGCTATTATGATGATGCAAGGAATATTGGCATCAATTAATAATAATGATGATCAATTATTTATTATGCTTAGCAATTCTTTATTAAGCTCAGAGATAGATCTTTATTACTCGCTAATGGAAACGATTAGCTTCAAGGCGGAGGCTAGGCATGTAGGTTTATTAATAGGTAATAAAATAATAGATGTTAATGATGAAGAAAAAATATATTTCCTATTACAAAGGGCAATCGGAAATCGTAATCCAAATATCGTAAAAGCCGTATTTGAGTATGATGCTTATGATATCAATTCAGAGAGAGAAGATGGCACGAAACTATTGGAATTAGCGTTTAATTCAGATGAAGTTTTAGAAACTCTATTGCAATTGGGAGCTAGCCCAAACCTACCTAATAAAGCTGGATTATCAATGGTTGAAGTATTAGATAAGCATTTAGAGGAGCAGATATATTATATATCGAAAAGTACCGAGAGATTAATTAGAACATATTCTGCTATAGAAATTGCAAAAGAAAAAGAAATTGTAAGACAAGAAGAGCTCCAAGCGGAATATGACCTAGAATTTAAGCAGTTTGAGATAAAGAAGAGAAATATAAAATCTAGAAAAATCCCCAAAATAAGAAAGCCTTGATTAAAATAATATGACGGATAAAAGTGACATAAAATTTATAAATAGTATGTTTATCATAGCTATTGCTAATGATCACCCGGAGATTTTAAGGGGATTTTTAGATAATATCAGCAAGATGGATAAATATGAAATTGTAAATTTTGAGGATGAAAGTGGTGGAGAGAAACAGAGAATAAAGCTAAATAAGTTAATTTTTTTATCTATCCATACAGCACATATTTATAGATCGGCGGGTTGTATGAGGATGTTGTTGGAATATGCTATCAAGACTTATAATGGAGATCCTCAATCGGGTGTTGCCTTAGATGATATTATATATAATTCAGCTAATCTTCTTCAAAATGAGGATTTCTGTAATAAAATAATAGATGCAAATCTGATATCAGAAGATGAACATGATAAGATGATGGAAATATCTTCTAAGTTTTTAACTTATTATCATCAGGATAGTGGCGTAATTAGATTATTAGAATTAACATCGAAACATATTAACAATTATAATGAAAAACAACATAGTTACCTATATGAAGCAATTAATCATAGCCGTTTGAATGTTGTAAAATTGTTAACTGAAAACGGTGCGAGATTAGATATGGAAGTGGCTTTATCTGATGAATATAAAGGGATGTCACCATTAGAATTTGCAATATATTGCAGTAATGATGATATTATAGAATATATAAGGGATACAGAGCATAAAAGGACTTTAAGTAGAAGAATTGAATTTCATAAAGCTAAATTAAAGAAGATTAAGCAAAGAAATATCCCTAAAATAAGAGGATTTAAATTATAAATCATGACTTATTTTGTGGATAAAAAATTTCATACGGCTCTTATTGCTAATGATACAGATGTTATAAAAGCATATTTAAATAGCTTTAGTGAAAATAACATGAAATATGAGATTGTAGGTTTTGAGAAGGAGAACTCTAAAGCAATAGAGGAGATTAAATTAAATAAATTAATTTTTGATTCTATACAAACAGCATATGTTTATGTTTCTATTGAGACTATGGAGCTATTATTGCAATATGCTATTAAGACCTATGATGGTGATCCACAAGAAGAAGTTCTTTTAGCAAATGCGCTATATGCTGCTATTTATTTATTCCCAGATAGCGATTTTTGTAATAAAATGATAGATGCCAATTTAATATCAGAAAATGAACTGGATAAAATGATGGTGGTGGCTTCCGTCTCTCTAGCCAATCATTATGAAGATACCGGAGTGGTTAGGTTATTAGAGCTATCATCAATGCATATTAATAATTATGATGAAAGAGAGCACAGTTATCTATATGATGCTATAAAGATAAATAGTGTAAATGCTGTAAAATTATTAATTGAGAACGGTGCAAGATTAGATATGCCAGTGGCATTATCTGGAAGACATAAAGGTCAGCTACCATTAGAATTTGCGGTGAAATTAGGGCGTCCAGAAGTTATAAAATATATAAAATCGGTAATAGATATTAGATATAAAGAAATATTAGCCATAGAAGTTGCAACTCATAAAGCGAAATCAAAGCAAGTTAAACAGAAAAACATCCCCAAAATAAAGGGGGTTAAAAGATAGGTCATGAACTATTTTGTTGATAAGAGATTTAGGAATTGCGTGATTACTGATAATCAAGAGATTTTAAAAATGTATCTGGATGATTTTAGTAAGAATAAAATGAAATATGATATTTTAGATATTGAGCAAGCTGGTACTGAAGAAACGGAACAGATAAGGCTAAATAAATTAATTTTTCAA
>CALDHH010000034.1 GCA_937941575.1 uncultured Alphaproteobacteria bacterium
TCCAACAATATCATCCGATAATGGATTTAAAAAAGGCGACCGGATAACCCATGCTAAATTCGGCGAAGGCGTCGTCCTATCCGTCGATCAAGATAAACTAGACATCCAATTCAGCACATCGGGTAGAAAGAAATTGGTGGATAGATTTGTGAAGCCTGTTTAGTTTTTTTCTATATTTAATAAACAAAACTATTGACATACTAGTTTTATTGCCCCATAATGCATTATGTTTAATTTATTATTAACTATTTAAAGGAAAAAAATTATGAGTACTACTACCGATATTTTAATAGGTCCTACTTTTCTATTTAGCATGTGGGCTGCATTTGGTCTGCTTGATGGAAACGGTGCTGAAAATGCAGCCAGAGATGCAGAGAGAGAAGCGAGTAAAGCAAACAGAGCAATAGTGAGTCTAGAATCTGAAATAAGTTCATTGAAAGCTTCATTTAAAAGTTCTGGACAAGAATGTGTAGTAATAGAATCTCCAGATTCAAGGTTCATCCAAAATGAGGCTGGTGAATATGCAATCGTTCCAAAAGCAAAAACTCCCAAAACTCAACAAAGATAATTATATACTGTTCAATTAAATTAAATCTTAAGTTTTGTAGGCTTATCTGCTTTAATTAACTATCTAATCTTTAATTTCTTGGCGATCTTTTTTAAACTTTTGCTAGACGGAACCCATTCAAATGGGTGTTTGCTATCTAGTTTATTTGCAACTTTATTAAAAACAGTTTTATAATGTTTTTCTTCTTTGCTACTTAATTTATGATTTTGAATATTGATGAAATGCTGAATGTCTTGTCTATTCAGCCTACTAGTCACTCCCATAATTGCATGATAAATATCAAAGAAGTTTGTTTTATCCAATTCAAGCCTTCCAAGGCTGGGGTTTAGTTCCGTCAATCTAGACCATAATATATCCAAATTCTGCATATATTCTTGTTCTTTATCTTGCCAATAAGCAATTTCCAAATCATTCATATATTCAAAACCAAATGGGCGAGAATTGATCTCTTTTAGCTCTTTATCAGTATATACACCGTTTCTTAAATTGTCTTTATTCCATTTTAGCAGTTTGGAGAAGTCAATTTTCCTTTGATTATCGGGCTTTGATCTAAAAAAGACTATCTTAGAATAGTACACAATGAATTTCTCAATATCTTCTTCATTTAGATCATTGGGTAGATTATATTTCTTGGAAACACCGCTTAAGCCAGATATATTCTCAAATTTTTCAGCTGGATAGAATATCTTTTGCCTATCCGCAAATTCTGAAATAGATCCAAAATTGCTAATCTCAACAAGCCCTTTATCAATGAATTCTTTAATATATTTATCCTGCATATAATTAACATACCCTATATAGAGGTTAAATGTAAATATTTAAGCTAATTTAAACTCGACTAATAATTAATATTTGTATATCCTATGCCCATTATGAGAATCTTAGTTATATTATTTATGTGTTTTGTTGCAATATCCCCTGCCCATGCCTTAGAGCGGGAAGGGATCGCAGCCGTTGTGAACAACAATGTTGTTACTTTTTCAGATATCAAAGCGAGATCAGCGTTGGTAACCAATACTGCCAATCGTAAATTCAGTCCTGATATGCTAAGGAAAATTAAGCTTGATAGCCTTGATGCCTTAATTAATGAAGAGATACAAAAACAAACAGCATCAAAAGCCGGTATAAAAGTTGAACAAGGTGATGTTGATAAAGCATTCGAAAAACTATCTTCCCAAAACGGCCTAACATCTGCTCAGTTCAAAAAAGTACTTAATCAAAAAAGAGTACCAGTCGAAACATTATATGAGCAAATCAGAGCCCAAATCTCTTGGAGTAAGCTAGTTCAAAGACAATTAAGACCAAAGGTAAATGTATCCGAGCGAGATATTGATGCGGCATTTGATAATATTGAGAAAAACTCAGGCGAGTTTCAATATAATCTGGCTGAAATATTAGTTCAAACCAATAAAGATGTTAGCGATAAACAAGCATTAGCAAAAGCCAAAGCAATCCATAAAAGATTAAACAAGGGTGAGAGATTTTCTCAAATAGCCTTAAAAGAATCTGATTCCCCAGGGGCATCACGTGGTGGTGATCTTGGTTGGGTTAATGTTGGACAATTGGATAGCAATCTGGAAGCTAAGTTCAAAAAAATGGATAAGAATACAATTACCAAGCCAATTAAAACAAGTGATGGTTATCACATCTTACTGCTTAGAAATAAGAAGCTAGTTCCAATTATGGGTATGGCGGAAGCTGATATTCCGAAAGTTGAGAAATTCAAACTACGCCAAATATTAATTCCAGTTGGACCAAAGGATACTAATAAATCAGTACGAGCCAAACAAATCAAAGCCGATAGCCTACGTAAATCAATAAAATCATGTGATGATATGGCGAAAAAAGGCGAAAAATTTAAAAATCCAGGAACTAGAGAAATGGGTGAATTTGAGCTTGTTAACTTACCAAAGCCAATTGCTGATAATGTCAGAAATGTTAAATCAGGTAGAGTTGCAAAACCAATGTTTTTACGCGAAGGTATATCTTTGATAATGGTATGTAAGCGTTCAATGCAAAATGTTGCCAATATATCGAGAGATGATGCAAAATCACGTGAACAGCTTGCCACAGAAATTGGTATGGCAAGGTTAGAGCGATTGCAGAAAAGTTATTTAAAAGATTTAAGAGCGACAGCATTAATTGAAAAACGTATATAATATTGATGACATAGAAGAATTACCTCCCCTACGTGAGGTAATAAATTCTAACGACTTACAGGCAAAAAAATCACTCGGTCAAAATTTCTTACTTGATTTAAATCTTACTAAAAAAATTGCTCGAGTTGTGGGCGATATGTCGGATACTGTTATATTTGAAATTGGTCCAGGGCCTGGTGGCTTAACTCGTGGGATATTAACTGAGAGTAATTGTAAGAAGCTAATATCTATCGAAAGAGATCATCGCTGCGTTAAAGCCCTACAGCCTTTATTACAAACCTGCCCAGACCGTTTTGAGCTAATCGAAGAAGATGCATTGCAATTTAATATGAATGCATTATCTAATGATAAATACGCGATCATTGCTAATCTACCATATAATATTGCAACTCCATTATTAATAAATTGGCTAAAGCAAATTGATAATATCAAAGCCATGGGATTAATGTTTCAAAAAGAAGTTGCCTTGAGAATAACCGCAGAGCCAAGTACCAAAGAATACGGTAGATTATCCGTTATCTGCCAGTGGTTATGCCATTGCGATATTGCTTTTGATATACCAGCTTCGGCATTTACTCCACCACCTAAGATCACCTCTAGCGTGGTGAAATTTAAACCGATTAAAAGATCCGATGGTGTAAGTTTTGCAAAAATGGAGAGGTTAACTTCCCTAGCCTTTGGACAAAGGCGCAAGATGTTAAAAAAGAA
>CALDHH010000035.1 GCA_937941575.1 uncultured Alphaproteobacteria bacterium
AGAGTTTAAAATGAATTTAAAAAATAAGAAGATACTTGTAACTGGTGCTGATGGGTTTATTGGATCCCATTTAACTGAGAAATTAGTCAAAGAAGGCTATGATGTAAAGGCTTTTGCTTTATATAACTCATTCAATAGCTATGGCTGGTTAGATAGCTTGGATAAAGATATAAAAGATAATTTTGAGGTATTTACAGGTGATGTTCGTGACCCATTTGGCGTAAAAGAATCAATGAAAGGATGCGATGTTGTTCTGCACTTGGCGGCATTGATTGCTATTCCATATTCATATCATAGCCCTGCTACTTATATTGATACGAATATCACAGGTACTTTAAATATAGTACAAGCAGCCAGAGAGCTTGAAGTTGAAAAAGTAGTTCATACTTCAACTAGCGAAACATATGGAACAGCTCAATTCGTTCCAATTACCGAAGATCACCCATTAGTTGGACAATCACCATATTCTGCATCAAAAATTGGAGCAGATCAGATTGCACTATCTTACCACAAATCTTTCGATACTCCAGTTGCAATATTAAGACCTTTTAATACATATGGCCCAAGACAATCAGCCAGAGCAGTTATTCCAACTGTAATCTCGCAGCTTGCGGCAGGTAAAAGGACTATTAAACTTGGAAGTATCACCCCTACTCGTGATTTTACTTTTGTCGAAGATACGGCTCAGGGCTTTATTGAAATGGCAAAATCTGATGCTGTTACCGGTGAAGTTGTTAATATTGGTAGTGATTTTGAAGTATCTATTGGCGATATGGTTAAAATTATTAGCGAGATTATGGGCGTTGAAGTTGAAATTGAAACTGATGACCAAAGAATTAGACCTGAAAAAAGTGAAGTTGAACGATTATGGGCCGGCACTGATAAGGCAAAAGAATTATTTGATTGGAAAGCTGACCATGGCGGCATAGATGGCTTTAAAATTGGTATGAAGAAAACCATTGATTGGTTTACTAAACCTGAAAATCTTGCTTTGTATAAACACGAAAAATACAATATTTAATTAGAGAACATAAATGAGCATATTATCAAATAACATTATATCAATCTTAAAAAAAGTAACTAATCAGAATGATAATAACTTTGTTCCCCTACATGAGCCTTTGTTTAGAGGAAATGAGAATAAATATGTACAAGATTGTATTGATACTGGTTGGGTTTCATCAGTCGGTAGCTACGTTGATAGATTTGAAAAGGATCTAGCCGATTTTATGGGAGTTAAACGTGTTGTTGTTGTAATGAACGGAACGGCTGCTCTACATTTATGCATGGAGGCGATTGGTGTTACAGACGGAGATGAGGTTTTATGCCCTGCCCTTACTTTTGTAGCAACGCCTAATGCTATCTCTTATACTGGTGCAACTCCTAATTTCATAGATTCAGACGTTGATAACCTTGGCGTTTGCCCAGTTAAATTAGAAGAATATCTATCTGATATCGCAAAGATGGATGATGCTGGTAATTGTATTAATACAAAAACTGGTAAAACTATCAAAGCAATCATTCCAATGCATTGCTTTGGGCATCCTGTTTTAATGGATGAAATTAGCGCAGTTGCAAAGAAATATAATATAATTGTAATTGAAGATGCGGCTGAATCACTGGGAAGCACCTATAAAGGAAAATCCACTGGTGGGTTGGGATTATTGGGTGCCATTAGCTTTAATGGTAATAAGATAATAACAACTGGTGGCGGTGGAGCTGTCGCAACTAATGATGAGGCATTGGGTGATCGTTTAAAACATCTATCAACAACTGCAAAAGCAACATCGAATAGATTCTTTGTCCATGATGAAACTGGTTATAACTATAGAATGCCCAATCTAAACGCAGCACTTGGTTGTGCTCAATTAGAGGCATTACCAGAATATATTAAAACTAAAAGAGAAATTGCCAATAAATATATGGAACTATTCTCTGGTTTAAACAATGTTGATTTTATAAAAGAACCTGCAAATACCAATAGTAATTATTGGCTATGTGCAATTAAATTAGCTAACCCAGAAGATTTAAAAATAGTTCTTAATGAGACGGCTAATGCACAATTAATGACTAGACCATTATGGGCTTTAATGAGTGACTTACCAATGTATAAAAACTGCCCTAAACATGATTTATCAAATGCAGAGTTTTTAGAAAAAAGAGTTATTTCAATCCCGAGTAGCGTAAATTTAATATAATATTTTATAGGATAAAAAAAGAGGATAAGATGGAAGATTGGACGAAATTATGCATCAGCCAAGATAGTTCGATTAAAGATGCAGTTAAGATAATTGATCAAAATGTTCAATATCAAATAGCACTTGTTATTGACAAAAAAGGTAAGCTGATAGGTACAATCACTGATGGGGATTTCAGACGTGGTGCCTTGAATAAGATTTCAATTGATATGCCTGTATCCGAAATAATGAACAAGAACCCATTAACAGCTGATTATAACATGCCAATAGCAGAGCAGAAGAAGTTAATGTTAGATAGATCTCTTAGACAAATAATCCTAGTCAATGATAATAATCAAGTTCAAGATTTGCACAGTATAGATAACATTGATGAAAAGCCAAACCATGTATTCTTAATGGCTGGCGGACTTGGTTCAAGATTAATGCCACTTACCAAAGATATTCCAAAACCATTATTAAAAGTTGGTGGTGTGCCAATTTTGGAAACTATAATTAGCAATTTTGTAAAGCAAGGTTTTAAGAAATTCCATATTGCCGTTAATTACAAAGCTGAGAAGATTATTAGCTATTTTGGTGATGGCACAGCTTTTGGCTGTAATATTGAATATGTAAGAGAAGATAAAAAGCTTGGTACTGCTGGGGCTTTAAGTTTATTACAAGCAGAACAAGAACACCCGCTAATTGTTATGAACGGCGATTTGCTAACTAAGGTTAAGTTTCAAAATCTAATTGATTTTCATCAAAATAGTAATGCCATTGCAACGATGGGAATACGTGAATATAACCTACAAGTTCCATTCGGAGTTGTTGAAGTTGAGAATAATAATTTAATTAAAATATCTGAAAAACCTAAACATAAGTTCTTTATTAATGCTGGTGTTTATTTATTAACTCCAGAAGCAATAAGAAAAATACCAAAAGATAAGTTTTACGACATGCCATCTTTATTTCAAACATTAAAAGATGAAAACAACATAGTATCTGCATTCCCTATCCATGAATATTGGCTAGATATTGGTCGTAAAGATCAATTAGAGATTGCAGATAAAGAATATATGCAAGAATTTTTATAAACTAA
>CALDHH010000036.1 GCA_937941575.1 uncultured Alphaproteobacteria bacterium
CAATATGAGTAAATTAGATAAAGATGGTGAGCCAATATTAAGACCAGAAGATGGTAAAGTCTTAAAAGGGCCTGATTATTTTAGACCTGATTTAAAAAAAATATTATTACATGATTAGATTAGCAAAAGAGAATGATTTAAATTTCCTGTCAGCTGTTGAACTTTCTGCTGCTAAAAAATTTAGAGAATATCTAGGTGACGATACTGCGCAAGGGCAAGGGAGCCTGGATCATACAATATTATTGGATGCTCATCATAATAATAGTTTATGGATTGCCGAGATGGAAGGCAAAATTATAGGTTTTCTTGCTGCAACCTTAAAAAAGAATAGCCTTCATATAGAAGAAATCTCAGTAATGTACGAGCATCAAGGATTAGGACTAGGTAAAAGATTAATAAGTAAGCTTATAAAAGATGCGGGCAAGAGAAACTACTCTTTTCTTAGTCTGACTACAGATAGTCAGATACCTTGGAATAAGCCATTTTATACAAAATTGGGCTTCGCTGAAATTAAAATAGAAGATTGCCCTAATGAATTAAAAGCGATATTAAAAAAAGAAAAAGACCATCATATAGCAGATAATAGAATTGCTATGGTTAAAGAATTAAGCTTTAAATAATTTGTTACTATCTAAGTCTATCTCTAGTTTCCATCAATATCTTACCCAGCATATTTTTACCGTTATCATCGCCACCATTGCCCCAATAAGCATCTTTTTTAGAATGTTCTATGATAATTTTATCGCCAGTACTTAACAGTAATTTTTTTAGATATTCATGTTGGGAGAATTTGGCGAAGATAGCTTTTCTCATCACATCATTTTTAACTTCATCCCAATCAGGTCTTAAGTTCCGATTTGGATCTCGACCTTTATTGGCAGCATCTTTGGGAGTTTCTGCCTGCATGATTGCATCTTGTTCTGAGATATCGAATGATTTCATTGCTTGATAATAATGCTCACTTGTTTTCCATTTTTTACCATCAATTTCAATTGGATATAAGGCAAAGTTAGAAAATTCACCAAATTCTTCAGATAGTTTATAAAATCTAATATTATCAGGCATTTAATATAATTCCTTGTTCCTTAAAATCATGAGATGCAAGATATTCCCGAGCTTTAATATCATCGGTAACCCATGCAAACATAATATCATTAGGAAGGCGCCATTTATTCAGTTTAGAATTCTGCATCATAGCATTTATACATATTTTATTTTCTTCTGGTCTATTTTTATGATTATTTCTCTCAATAGAAGGCATAGAAAACCATGCTCCCAATCGGTTGTAAAATTTTAAAGCACCTAACTCACCAGATGAAGACCAAATTATTTTTACATTAAAGTAATTAAAAGCTTCTTTCATTATAGCTTTAACAATCTTAGAACCAATACCTAAGCTTTGATAGTCTCCTAAGACAGTCATATGTTTAAAATGGATGCCAGGGTAATCATCTGATATTGGGTAAGTATAACCTTTTTTTTGATACGCTTTCACCACACAAGCCCCAACAATTTTATTATCAATTTCAGCATAGGCACAAAGCTGTCTAATATCACTTTTTATACCATCATAAAAATTTATAGCCATCTTGGACTCAAAATAACTTTTACTCATGATATCAGCAATACTAGCGATCTCAGATTCTAATAATTCTTGCGCAGGTTTAACGATTATTCTCATTACTTAATTACATTCAATTTAAGGTTATAGAAATGCTAATAATTTATGTTTATATTAATAGCTGAATTGATTATAATTAATGCACAAAGAAATATAATTTTCAATAGATATACTGATCTTATTAAAATATCATGATGGAGAAATAAAATGTTAAAAGTAGAAAACAATGAGAGTAAAAATCTAATCTCAACAAATCCAGCTCAAAATTATGATATTTTAGGTGAGGTTCAAGTATCTACTTCTGGTGATATTATAGAGAAAGTTCTATCTGCTCGTACAGCTCAGCTAAATTGGCAAGAAATTGGATTAGAAAAAAGAATAGATTATCTACAAAATTTAGCCAATATACTGAAAGATAATCGTGAAGAGCTTATTAGAATTCCTATGCAAGAAACAGGAGTTCCACTTGGGTTAGCAACAGGGCTAGCAGATAGTGCTGAAGAAATATTTGCCTGGAATATTGCAAATTCATCTAAAGCATTAGCTCCTGAAATTACCTATGAAGATGATGATGAGGTAAATGAGATTATTTATGAACCTTATGGCGTTATAGGTTGCATCGTTGCTTGGAATTTTCTTTACCCCAACTTCATTCAGAGCGCAACACAGCCATTATTAGCAGGAAATACTGTAGTCATTAAATATTCAGAAGAAGCTCCTTTATTTAGTAAATATCTTGAAACTCTTATTAATCAGTCTGGCTTGCCAGAAGGGGTCGTTAGTTTTGTTTATGGTGATGGACAAGTTGGTGCGGAATTAGCAGATGCAGATATTGACTTTATCCATTTCACGGGAAGCTATGCTACTGGGCAAAAGCTTTATAAAAAAGCTGCTGAAAAATTTATTCCAATTGTAAATGAACTTGGAGGTTCTAGCCCAGGTGTAGTTTTTAAAGATGCCAATATTGATGAAATTATCGAAGATATATTTTGGAGCCGCTTCTTAAATACAGCCCAGTTTTGTGATGGCTTAAAACGTTTAATTGTCCATCATTCAATATTCGATGAATTAGTAGAAAAACTATCCGTATATACTCTCTCAAAAATTGTCGGCAATCCATTTGACAAAGATACTGAACTTGGTCCACTTATTGCTGAGCGTCAGGTTATAAAATTGGAGGAACAGCTTAAAGATGCCTTAGATAAAGGTGCAAAATTAATTTGTGGTGGAAAGCGCCCCGATAATTTACAAGGAGCTTATTTTGAGCCTAGCTTACTAACAAATATCACTTCTGATATGCAAGTATGGCATGATGAAGTATTTGGACCCATTTTACCAATTGTAAGTTTTAAAACATATGAAGAAGCAATGGAACTTGCCAATGATACGATTTATGGGCTGAGCGCTTATATTTACACAGATGATAAAGACCTTGCCCAAAAGGCAATAAAAGACCTTAATGCTGGAACAATAACAGTTTTTGGTACGAGTACTTATCGCCCACAAAGCCCGTTTGGTGGATATAAAAAATCAGGTATGGGACGAACAGGGGGTATACAAGGATTCCATGATTCCGTGCAGATCAAGACAGTTGGAAGAAAGAAATAATCAAATCTTCTTTTTTTATTAAATTATTGTGAGTTTATAATCAGGATTGGCTCTTCTGTAACTGACGGAATGTGATAATTCCGACACCTGAAATTGTAATCAATCCACCCAAAATAATTGAAGCTGTAAGCTCTTCTCCTAATAATACAACGCCACTAATCACTCCAAAAACAGGTACTAGAAGGCACCATGGCACAACCTGGCTAACTGAATTAGTGACAAGGAGTCTTTGCCAAAGAGCATGGCTAAGGGAAATTATAATAACTTGGAAGGCCAAAGCAGGCCCAAAGTTTACCCAGTTAATATCAGGTAAAGTTAGTATCCATTCTGAACCCTCAACAGCTAAGCTACATATAAATATAACTGGAAGAATAGTTACATTTATACCAAATATAAAATTAGGTACGGTAATGGTTTTAAACGCTTTCATCTTGAAATAAGCAAAAGCCAAAGATACTGCCGACATAATACCTAAGAAATACGAGAAACTGCTTGATCCACCATCTAAATTTGGAATAAGTAGGGTAAGAACACCACAAAAACCAGTTATAATACCAAGCCATGTTTTCCAGCCAATAGTCTCTTTGTAAAATAACCAACCGATCAATGCCACAATGATAACTTGTAATTGTAGTAATATAGACATTATACCAGCTTCACCATATATTAGGCCAGTAAACATAGTTCCTTGATGAAGAAACCCCATTAAGAAGCCAACGACAAAAAGGCCTTTCCATTCAACTTTAAATAATGACCAGTCTACAAATGGCGCAAAAACAAGACCAGTTAAAAAGAAACGCAATGATAAAAAAGCAAAAGGTGGTAAATGAGTTATAGCACCTTTGACAACAGCAAAATTACTACCCCAAATTACAATGACAAGAAGCACAAGAAGAATAGATTTTAAACTCATATGAATATAAACTTTCTTTAGTATTATATATATCAACCATGATTGATTTTTATTTCTTGTAAGTAACGAAATTAATGATAGCAAGCAATAGTAAATAAGATTATAATGATTTTATATTTTATAGATCTCTAAATAGATCTTTTGATAAAATATATAATAATTATACAGAAGATACAGATAAGCCACCTACTCTTATAAAATAAGCATTAATTTCCATAATATACATTATCACAT
>CALDHH010000037.1 GCA_937941575.1 uncultured Alphaproteobacteria bacterium
CAGCTCCACATGGTGGCGGCGCGTTCTCTGGTAAAGATCCAACAAAAGTCGATAGATCGGCCGCTTATGCTGCTAGATATTTAGCAAAAAATATTGTGGCATCCGAGCTTGCAGATAAATGTACAATTCAATTCTCTTATGCAATTGGTGTATCAGAACCGATATCACTATTTATCGATACTCATGGTACTGGTAAAATATCCGATTTAGAAATTGCCAATATCATCCCAAAAATAATGGATTTAACTCCACGCGGCATCAGAGAGCATCTACAGCTAAATAAACCAATCTATACCAGAACATCATCATATGGTCATTTCGGTAGAATACCAGAAGCAGATGGTGGGTTTTCTTGGGAGAAGACAGATTTAATTGATAGAATTAAGGCAGAAGTTAAGTAATGTCTGAAAAAGAAGAAGGTAGATATCTTACCAAACTAACCCATACTGCACGTGAGATTGATCCAGAGATTAAATTCTATGGCCGTAGGAAGGGTAAAAAAATTCGCCCCTATCGCCAATCTTTAATGGATGATTTATTACCAAAAATTACAGCCAAATTTGAACCAGAATTTGCATCAACAGATCCAAATAGTTTCTTTGATAAAAAATATAAAGAAATATGGTTGGAAATTGGCTTTGGTAATGGTGAGCATATGGCGGAACAAGCCAGACAAAATCCAGATATTGGAATTATTGGATGCGAGCCTTTTTTAAACGGCGTATCCAATCTTCTAACCCAAATAGATCAACAGAATATAGAGAATATAAGAATATGGCCAGATGATGCAAGAGTATTAATTGATGCATTACAGACGGATTCTATAAATAAGGTATTCGTTCTTCATCCCGATCCTTGGCCAAAAAAGAGACATAGATGGCGTAGGTTTATCCAAACTGAAACATTAAACATGTTCTCAAGAATCATGAATAAAGATTCAATCTTACGAATGGCCAGCGATGATCCAGATTTAGCCGAATGGATGTTAACCAAGGCTTGGCAGAATGATAATTTTGAATGGATGGCTGAATGCCAATCTGATTGGAAAGTTAGACCTGATGATTGGTTCGAAACTAGATATGAGAAAAAAGGCTATACCGAGAACCGCCCTCCTTTCTATCTACAATTTAAAAATATCTAATCCCAAGATATTGACATAGGCATAAAAACTATATATGATGATATTATTTTTAATATTAATTGCATAAAGGTTATCTCATGAAAAGAGCTAAATTAACCAAAGATCAAAAAGCAAATTTAAAACATGTCATCAATAAATGGGAGCCTGGAATTAACAAGGTACCTAACTTTATTTCAGACACGGCAAAGTTTGGTGGAATTGCTACTGCAATAGCCGGAGCTGATTTTATGCTTACTGGTGGTAGTATTTTTACGCTTTTATCAATGCCTCCTTTGTTTATGTCTCTCGCATCAGCAAGTATTGAATTAAAATTCAGCCAAAGAAAAAATAATTCAAATCAAGTTATAAAAGGTAGATCTAAAACTCTTTTATTCCTATTTAGATCCGACCAAAGAATGTCCAAATTATTCAATCAATTATCCGAAGTTAACAATCGGAAAGCTAGAACAGAAATCAAATCTAAAATGCAAGACCTATATGATGATGTTCAATCTATTCGACCAAATTTTAGAATAGTTGGTGATGACAATGCTGATTTTAAGTTCTTATTACAGCAAGGCGATCAAAAAATAAGCTTTGAAGACGCCATAAACACCAGAAGAAAAAAACTAAAATCATTAGGGAACTGAGTTTAATGAAAAGAAACAAGCTAAATAAAACGCAGAAAAAAAATATAAATCGCATTATAAACAAATGGGCGCCTACTATTGCTAGTGTAACAAAATCTCCTAAGAGGGAAGCATTTATTAATAGCGTTTGGGCATCAAGTTTAATTGCAGGTGATTTAGCACTCACTGGCGGTAGCCTTCTATCTTTATCTGCTTTGATACCCGCCCTTTCAAGTTCTTCTGATCTATTTCTAAATCTTCCTAAATTTAAAACTACTAATAATTATGGACAGAATTTTAAGGCAACGCCTAAAAATACTCTTATCATTGTAAAAATGGACCGTAAGATGACGGAGTTATTCAATCAATTCTCTACTACAATCAATAAAGAACAAAGATCCAAGTTGCGTAAAACTATGCAAGAATTATATGCGGACACTCAAAGCCTAAACTCTTTATACACAGTAATAGATGACCCAAGTAACCAATTTAAATTCTTACTAGAACATAATGATAGAAAACTTGAATTTGAAGAAGCTATAAATCTACGTAGACCTAGGATCAAGGATTTTGGCACATAATTAAAAAAATACTTGCCTTATGCTTTAAACCGAGATATAAATCATTTAAATCCTTTATATGGTTAAATTAAATCATATAATACATATGAATATATAGAGGTGGATATTTAATCCGCCTTTTTTTTGGATAAATTTGAATGAGCAATATAAATAAAATAATTGAAATCATAGAGCCAGTATTGGAAGATATGGGCTATGGATTAGTTAGAGCCCAGTTTACTGGCGATGAAGGTAACCATACTTTACAAATAATGGCTGAACGTAATGAAGATGGTCAATTAGCTATCGGTGATTGTGAAGAGATCAGCCGTTCTTTATCTGCTATTTTAGACGTCGAAGACGTAATTGCGGATAATTACAACCTAGAAATAAGCTCTCCTGGAATTGATCGTCCACTTACAAGATTGAAAGATTTTGAGAATTATAAAGGATATGATGTGAAGGTTGAATTGGAAAGCCCAATCAGCGACGAAATCAGACAAAAGAAATTTAGAGGAATTTTATTGGGAACAAATGAAGATTTGATATCAATAGAAACAGATGAAGGTAAGTTTGAATTTGACTTTGCCTTAGTAAAAAAAGCAAAACTTGTATTAACCGATGCATTATTGGCAGCAGCCGCATCATAATTTAATAGGAAGATATAAAAATGGAATTACTTCAAGTTGCAGATGCAGTAGCAAGAGAAAAATCAGTTGACCGTGAGCTTATATTAGAAGCAATGGAAGAAGCGATTAAAAAAGCTGGACGTACAAAATACGGCCATAATCATGATATTCGTGTTGTTATCAATAGAAAATCTGGCGAAATTGAGATGGAACGTCATAGAGCAATTGTTGAATTCTTAAACGAAGACCCAGAATGTGAACTTGAATTAGACCAACTAACATTGGAAGAAGCACTTAGAATTAAAAAAGACGTTAAAATTGGTGATGTTATCATCGATAGATTACCGCCTCTTGATTTTGGACGTATTGCAGCTCAAACTGCAAAACAAGTTATCATGCAAAAAGTCCGCGAAGCAGAACGTCAAAGACAATATCACGAATATAAAGACAGAGTTGGTGAAGTTATCAACGGCGTTGTAAAACGTGTTGAATACGGTAATGTTACAGTTGATATGGGTAAAGCAGAAGGTTACATGAGACGTGACGAAGCATTACCAAGAGAACATTTCAAAACTGGTGATAGAGTTCGTGGTTATATCTATGAAGTTAAAGAAGAACAACGTGGGCCACAAATTTTTGTATCAAGAACTCACCCAGAATTTATGCGTGCTTTATTCATGCAAGAAGTTCCAGAAATCTATGATGGCGTTATTGAAATACGTGCAGTATCTAGAGATCCAGGAAGTCGTGCAAAGATTGCTGTTACAACAACAGATCACTCAATTGATCCAGTTGGTGCATGTGTCGGTATGCGCGGTAGTCGTGTACAAGCAGTTGTAAATGAATTACAAGGTGAGAAAATTGATATTATCAATTGGACAGAAGATACTGCAACATTTGTTGTAAGTGCCCTATCCCCAGCGACTGTTACTAAAGTTGTAATGGATCAATCTAAAAACCGCCTAGAAGTGGTTGTACCAGATGATCAATTAAGCTTAGCAATTGGTAGACGTGGACAAAATGTTCGCTTGGCTTCAATGCTAAGTGGTTGGGATATTGATATCCTAACTGAAGAACAAGAATCTGATAGAAGACAAGCGGAATTCAAAACAAGATCTGCTCTGTTTATCGAAGCACTTGATGTTGATGATGTGATTGCAAGCTTGCTTGTTGTAGAAGGATTTACAAGCATTGAAGAGATCATGGAAACAGAAATTTCTGAACTTGCAAGGATCGAAGGATTTGATGAAGCAGTCGGAGAAGAAATTAAAAACCGTTCAATCTTGTATTTAGAAGATAAATTAGAAAAAACAAATTCTAAAATCTTAGCCCTTGGCATTAAAGAAGATCTAAAAGACATACCGAATTTAACACCTAACATGATTATTACTTTGGGTGAGAACGGTATTAAGACTTCTGATGACCTTGGTGATTTAGCAAGCGATGAGCTTATCGAAATATT
>CALDHH010000038.1 GCA_937941575.1 uncultured Alphaproteobacteria bacterium
TTAATATCGATAGGGTAGCCTTAGTTAAACTACAGGCATCAATTTCATAGCCGAATTCAGATATTTTATTATCTTTAAAATTTAAATCGATTGTAACTTCGCTACCACAAATCACGCTTACTTTTTTACAAGTAAAATCTGGATTCTCTAGGCGTTTATCTTGGGCAACATCAGCCGATAGCTTGATTAATTCTTGGTTATATAATGAAGTAATTTCATCATTATCCAACATATTTCTCAGCACCCTTTACATTCTTCTTGGTAAATAAGCATGAGCAATATCTACAAACGATCTCTTCCGCGCCATCAAGGCTGTAATAAGTTATTGGATGAGTATCATCACCATTACAGACAACTTTATTTACATTTTTCTCAATTTTCTTAACACTAAATTTAGCCATTTTTATTCCTTTATGATTTCATATCCATCTTTATTATCTTTTACTATATATCCCAATTTTAAAATCTGATCACGATATTTATCGGAACTTTCCCATTCTTTATTATCCTTTGCAGCTTTTCTTTTTTCTGCCAGTTCTATAATATTTTTTGGGATTTCCAAAACTTCCAGATCCATATTTTCAAAATCAAAACCATAAACCAAATCATGCGATAATATAAGGCTATATTTCTCTGCATCTGATAAGATCTTATCATTTAAGATTAAATTACTAGTCGTCAAAGCTAGCGATATATTCATATCATTATATATTGCAGATTTAAAATCAGCATCATATTTCATGGCCAAATCCGATAAAGTAATATTATCATCAGAGTTTTCTTTTAAAGCCAATATCTTTGTTTTCATTTTTTGGTAGATTTTGGCAATATTCTGCATTATCTCCCAAGAGAAATTTAAAGGCTTTCGGTAATGGGTATTTAAGCATAAATAACGAAAAGCCAAAGGATCATAACCTGCATCAATAAGCGATTGGATGGTTAAAAATTCTCCCGATGATTTACTCATCTTAATATCACCAGTATTTAAAAACTCATTATGCAGCCAATATTTAACAAAAGGCTTACAGCCTGAGGCACATTCACTCTGGGCGATTTCATTGCTGTGATGAACTGGAATTAAATCCATACCGCCAGTATGAATATCAAAACTATCCCCCAAATATTTCATTGCCATTGCGGAACATTCAATATGCCAGCCTGGAAAACCCATACCCCATGGGCTATCCCATTCCATATCCCTTTTTTCATCTTTTGGTGAGAATTTCCAAAGGGCAAAATCAGTCTTATTCTTCTTATCATTAAAACCAACCCGACTACCTGCTTCTAAACCTTCGATATCAAGTTTTGCCATTTTGCCGTAATCAGAATATTTCGAAGTATCAAAATAAACCCCATCGGAATTAATATAAGTAAATCCCTTTTCTTCCAATGTTTTAATCATCGCAATTTGTTCTGGAATATGCCCCGTTGCATGACAAACCACATCCGGTCTGATTACATTTAATCTTTTGGTATCAACAAAGAAAGATTCTTCGTATTTTTTGGCAACTCCCCAAGCATCCATACCTTCGCGGGCTTTACCGACTTCCATCTTATCTTCGCCATCATCACCATCGCCAACCAAATGCCCAACATCGGTGATATTCATCACATGTTTAACATCATATCCTGCAACTCTTAAAACTCGCTTGGTCGTATCCGCCAATAAAACATGGCGCATATTACCAATATGAGCATCATGATAAACCGTAGGCCCACATGAATAAATCCCAGCCTTACCAGCTTCCAAAGCGATAAATTCTTCTTTTTCCCGAGATAGGCTATTGCTGAAATAAACTTTACCATTCATTTATGAGATTTCCTTAAACACAACAAAAAATCCGGCCGTATTATCTTGCATTACTGGATATGAATGGCTAACCATACCTGAATTTTTATGTTCTCTGATGTAATTACCAATTGTTGGGAATAATGTCTCGCCACTATTCTCCGTTGCTGGCTCAAAGAATACGAATAAAGAATCTTCGCCTTTTTCCCGTTCATCAAAAGTTTTCTGCATTTCTTTCAATGCTTGTTCTTTGGTCATCTCACATAAATCCAGAATGATTTTAGCATCTTCTGTATTCGGTAAATTATCTTCAAATAGTTCGTCCATATTTTTAACCTTGATAAATATAAATAATAAGTCACTATATCATAAGCAAATCAAAGGGGGATGTCATGAAGAAATATGATTTAATTTTAATAAACGGAAAAGCGGTTACACCATCTGGAATTATCAAGACAAATATAGCAGTTAAAAACGGTAAAATTGTTGATATTGGGAATATTTCAAGCGAGCAAGCGGATGAGATTATTGATTGTGATGGTCTTCATATTTTACCAGGAGTGATCGATAGCCAAACCCATATGCGAGAACCTGGAAATACCCATAAAGAAGATTTAGAATCAGGAACAAGGGCAGCGGTCATGGGTGGCATAACATCCGTATTTGAAATGCCAAATACCAATCCATTGACCACGACTATTGCAGCCATGGCAGAAAAAGTAAGATTAGCGCGCGAGAAAGCTTGGTGTAGTTTTGCATTTTATGTTGGTGGTACTAAAGAGAATGCGCATGAATTATCTGAGCTAGAAAATTTAGAAGGCTGTTGCGGTACCAAAATATTTATGGGATCAAGCACTGGTAACCTATTGGCATCCGAAGATGAGACCATCAGAAAAGTTTTACAAAATGGCACAAAAATAGTTGCTGTCCATGCCGAAGATGAACCAAGATTAATTGAGCGCTTTGATTTGGTAAAAGATGGCGCAGATGTTAATCAACATCCTGTATGGCGCGATGAAGAAACCGCCATTAAAGCCACAAGACGTATATTAAGAATATCAAAAGAAACTGGTCGTAATGTCCATGTCCTCCATATAACAACTGGGCAAGAAATTGATTTACTTGCAGAACATAAAGACCATGTAACAGTAGAAATCACACCACAACATTTAACACTTGCTGCCCCAAATTGTTATGATGAAATTGGGTCACTTGCCCAAATGAACCCGCCAATCCGCGAACAACATCATCAGGATAAGCTATGGCAGGCAATAAATAATGGTGTGGCTGATATTATCGGATCAGATCATGCACCACATAGTTTAGAAGAAAAAAACCAAGCCTATCCAAAAAGCCCAAGCGGGATGCCAGGGGTTCAAACCCTCGTTCCAATAATGTTAAACCATGTGAATAATGGCAAACTAAGCTTAGAGAGATTGGTTGATCTTGTTTGTCATGCCCCACATAGAATCTTTAAACTACGTTCAAAAGGTAGGTTAGTCGTTGGATATGATGCAGATTTCACCATAGTTGATATGAATGAAAAGAGAATCATTAAAAACGAATGGATCGAGAGTAAGTGTGGCTGGACGCCTTATGCAGGGATGGAAGTCAAAGGCTGGGTTAATCGTACCATTATTAATGGCCAAACAATCATGTTTAAGGACTCATTAGTACAAAAACCACAAGCTAAGCCACTAGAATTCTGGAATAGCTAACACTTTATTAAGGTATAAAGCACTGATATTAAAGGCAATAAAATATAAAAACTTATCTTGCCCAATATAAACTATTTTTTAATTTAATTTATCTAAAATTGTCTGTAATTGGGGAATCTCGCTATCACTTCTAAGGTAGCGAATAAATTGGGTTTATAAATGTCTGAAAAAGAACAATTAGTAAAAGAAAATGAAGAAATTGGTGATAAACAACCAAAGAAATCTTCCATTACTTTATCTGCTTTAAAGAGTAGTTTGAGTTGGCATGTCGTTTTACTAGTACTTGTAACGATATTGGCATTTGAGCTATTTGCTAATTATTATTCAATAGATGAATTTAAAAGTGATCGAGTATTAGAAATACGAGAGACAGGAAGATCTGCGATCTCACCTGTACTTAATAATAATAATCACGCCCTGATACCAATATCTTCAATATCAGCAGAAAACCTTATTAGAACAACTATAGTACAAGGTTTAACTGTTTATAATTTAAATAAAGGCAAGATTGTAAGTTATGGCGTTGCAACAGAAAGCAAGATATCTGATGGCTCTGTTGGTTTATTTAGCAATAGATCCGATGGCAATCACCTCGAAGTTACCTATTTCTCCGAAGAAATAAATAGCCCATATATTGTAATTGCCAGATTAGATTCAACCTCAGTTATTAATAAAATTGAAGCCCATGTAAAGAAAACTATTGTTACATCCGTCATAATGTCAGCCCTTGTTTCATTGGTTATTCTGATATTCTTGAGTAAATGGTTAGTGACTCCTGTTATTATATTGCATAAAAATCTATTAAGTGCGGCTAGGAATCCTGAAAATCCTGAATTAATAAATCCGAATAAAGACGTCCATAATGAAATTGGAACGGCTTTGAAAGTTGCGAATGATTTAATCAGACAAAATTCCAAGAATTTAAAAAGACTACATACTCAGGCAGAAAATAAAATCCATAAATTGGCTTATTATGATACTTTAACCAAATTACCAAATAGAACTTATTTCTTGGAAGAACTTGATAAAACCATAAAGAAAGACGTAATAAACGGCGATAAAAAAATAATTACAATCGTATTAGATATTGATCACTTTAAAGATATCAATGATACAATGGGCCACGAGATTGGTGATAGATTATTAGAAGCCGTTGGTCAAAGACTTACAAATGCAACACCTAATGGAATGATGATTGCCAGAACAAGTGCCGATGTATTTGCATTAATGATGGCAATTGATGAAGATGAGACGGGTAGCTCGATTATCGATAAAATATTCCTATCTTTGGAAACTCCAATTAGCATTATGAGCGAATGTTTCGAAATTAAAATTTCAGCCGGTCTATCAATGTGTCCAAGAGATGGTAAAGATGCAAGACAGCTATTGAAGAATGCTGATATCGCCCTTAACCGCGCCAAAGAAGACCGCCATAATACCATTAAACAATATTCTGAAGATTTGGATCAAGTAGTTCAGAAAAGATTTAAAATGCTTCGTAACCTTAGAAGCGCTTTGGAACAAGAACAATTATTATTATATTACCACCCACAATTTGATTTAAATACTGGTAAATTAATTGGGGCAGAGGCCTTAATTCGCTGGTGGATTCCTGATATCAGAAGTGAATTTGGTGGTAAATTTATATCTCCATATGAATTCATACCAACTGCAGAGCAATCTGGCCTAATCGTTCCAATTGGTGAATGGGTATTAAAGACCGCATGTAAAACTAATAAGATGCTACAAGAGATGGGGTTACCTGCAATTAGAATGGCTGTCAATGTATCTGGAGTACAATTCCATAGAGGAGAGATTGTTAAATTAGTATCTGAGACTCTAAAAGAAACTGGTCTAGAGCCACATTGGTTGGAAATAGAAGTAACAGAAAGTGTCTTCATGGATGATATTGATCAGACCATCTCAACATTAGAAGATTTAAATAAAATCGGGGTTGAACTGGCAGTTGATGATTTTGGAACTGGTTATTCATCATTAAATTACCTAAGACAATTCCCAATCCATAGATTAAAAGTAGATCAGTCCTTTACTCAAAACTCATTGCATAATGACGATGATATGGCGATTACAAGGACTATTATTAATCTAGGCCATAGCTTGAACTTAAAAGTAATTGCAGAAGGCGTGGAGACCATCGAACATCAAGAATTCTTAAAGAGAGAAGGCTGTGATGAGGTCCAAGGATTTAAATATAGTAGACCAATTCCGGCTGATAAATTAATCGACTTCATCAAAATGTATAATAATGACTTAAAAGATCCATATAAATAAAATGAAAACAGAATCCAAAAAATCAAACCCTATAATGGGCAATATCGTAATACCGGGTGATAAATCAATATCACATAGATCCCTTATCTTTGGTGCAATATCTGAAGGTATCACGGAAGTAAAAGATATATTAACTGGCGAAGATGTTATTGCCACCATGAACGCATTGCGATCAATGGGAGTTAGAATATATGTAGATAATGGAAAACATTTAATCCATGGCGTTGGCTTAAGCGGCTTAAAAGATCCAGATAAGGATATATATCTTGGCAATAGCGGTACATCAGCCCGCCTATTAATGGGTTTAATTATGGGGCAAGGCATATCTGCGACTATCTTAGGCGATAGATCACTAAGCTCTAGACCAATGGCAAGAGTCATGAAACCACTTTCTATGATGGGTGGTAAATTCATGGCAAAAGATAATTCCGTAATGCCAATCCATATCCTAAAAGCAAAAGAGTTAAAGGCCATCGAATATGAGATGAAAGTTGCCTCTGCCCAAGTAAAATCCGCTATTATATTAGCCGGGCTAAACCTAAATTCAACCACCAAGATAATAGAAACAAAACCAACCCGAGATCATACAGAGCTAATGCTAAAAGCAGCTGGTGCTGATATTTCGACGATTCAACAAGATGATGGATCCTATCTAATTACTCTAAATGGTGGCAATAAATTATCAGGTCAAAATATAACCGTTCCAAGTGACCCAAGTTCCGCAGCTTTTTTAACAGTTGCAGCTTTGATTACTAAAGGTAGCGAAATTAGAATGGATAATATCTGTATTAATAAAAGAAGAATTGGCCTATTCGATACATTAATCGAAATGGGCGGAGATATTAGCTTTATAAATAAAAGAATAACCTGTGGCGAGGAAACTGCCGATATAATCGTAAAATCAAGTAAATTAAAAGGGATAACTGTGCCCACAAGCAGAACTGCATCAATGATTGATGAATATCCAATATTAAGCATGGCTGCTGCCTGTGCCGATGGTGTTACCTATATGGAAGATATTGGTGAACTCAGGGTAAAAGAAAGCGATCGCCTAAGATCTGTCGAAGAAGGTTTAAACAGCCTCCATGTTAAAACAGAATCAACATTGGATAGTTTAACCATCTTTGGTAATGGTAAACCACCAATTGGTAATGAAAATGCAATTATTAAAACGAATCTAGATCACCGCATAGCTATGAGTTTTTTAATATTAGGAAACGTGACTGATTATCCAGTTACAATAGATGATTCCACACCAATAGATACCAGCTTCCCAGATTTTAAAACAATCTGTAACCAAGCCGGTATGGATATTTCTTAGAAATATTATTTAGTGTTTTATTAACTTAGGCTATTACGTCTTGCTCTAGCTGGTCTTCTGGTTCTAGGCTTTCTAGCAACTCTATTACCTCTACCAGATTTAGAGTTAAATGCAGTTTTCTTACCAAAACCAATCTTGCTTAAGTCAAATTTTGGCAAGGATAATTTAAGCCCTGCGCCATCTGGTTTATTACTAACATCTTCATAGGTAACATTAACAAATTTCTGTTTATAATTCTGCCTTGCACCTTTATAACCTTTAAAGGCCATAACAGTACCAGCAACGACACCAACGACAGATGCTGCAACCATTCCAGCAACCAATGGAACGCTTAAAGCTCCCAATGTTGTAATTGCACCAGCAGCTGGTAACCCAGAAGTTGCCACAACTGCAGCAGCTTTAAATGCCACTGTTGTAACCCCAGTCATTCCAGCCGATAGACCAGCAATAACAGATTGAGCAATTAATGTAGCCCCAGTTGATGCCATAGCAATTCCCAAACCAGATACTGCCGCGCTTTTTACAGTCAAAGCCAAACCATAGGCTTTTTTAACTGCAAGCTTTAATCTTTGGGCAATACCAGGTTTAAATTGATTACCTTTTTCTCGCCATTTTGCAACTTTACCAGTTAAATATCTATCAACAGTTTTATTATATAATGCTGATTTTGCATCCTGAGTTGCCAAATATCCAGCACCCAATGCCGCAAGGCCAATTACAGGACCAGCAACAATCCCTATAAAAGGAATTGCCCAAGCAAATTTAGCAGCAAAATATAGACCAGCAGTAACAGCTGATTTAATACCAGAATCCGATAAATCACCACCTGTTTTATTTAAATTAGAAAACGTTCCCATAGTTCTTTGAACACCATGCCATAATAGGCTTGGTTCTTTACGGTAAATTATATTTGTCTCAGTCATAATATCTCCTTGCAATTAAGTATCAAGCATCTGCGTTTATTTGTAAAATTAAAGATTTTTACCTTTATTTTTTTTAACTGCTCTATTTGCTTTTACTTCAGTTATTTTATCTTGTGTGGCTTTTTTGGCAGCCTTGCCAAATAGGCTAGCGGCCTTACCAAAAGCACGCCCTCTTTGTTTTGCCTTTTCCTTAACATCAAGATCAGGATTCTCGGCAGCGATTTTTACTTTTTTATCGGCAATTTGTTGTTTTGCTTCTTGTTCTTTATAGAACTTTGACTTGTCTACTGTCAAGCTTGCAGCATCAATTACGATTTTACCATCTGCACCCAAAACAATTGCTTTTGGCTTATTATCTTGAATTACTGGATTTGCTGGTTTGATGCTAGGCTTTTTTAATATCTTTGTTCTAACCACATCAACCGCATTATCTTTTACAGTAACTGCCACTTTCTTACCAACTTCTTTGCCTTTATAAGGTATGATTCTAGCCAAGAAACCAACTTGAATTTGCTCTTTATAAGTATCCATGAAATTACTTGTTCTATGTTTTGTCGAAACCCCACATTTAATAGCAGAAGCGGTAAGTGCAGTTGCAGTTATCAAACCACCAACCAAAAGATCGCCTGCTAATACAAGTAAACTAGTCGCAAATACTCCAACTGATAAAGCACCAGATAATAATCCAGCCCCTGCAATTGCAGCTGTCTTCTTTAAACTTGGTTTAGCCCCTTCAATCTCATCAATTACTTGATAAGTATTTTTAATCGTCCATTTATGAGGCGGTAATGCTTTTATTTGTTTATCTGATAATTTGTAGAATTTCTTCAACACAATCTCATTAAATAAATTTTCAAATTTATTCATTAGCTTATCTTTTAATTTTGTTGTTTCTTTTAATTCTGTCGTCATATCACTTAAACCTCATATAAAATTAAATCATTGATATTAGCTTATACATAAAATATTAGCTTATGTCAAGAGTTTATACCCTGTCCCTTTTTCTTAACTTTACTAACTGGCTGATTATCGTTTAATGCCACTTCCAATTTTGGATTAGATTCTGGCTCAACGCCTTCTACTGCCTTATTAAACTCTATTGCCTTCTGACCATCTTTTTTCAAAGATAGGGATTGCGATGGATCTTCAATTAAACCCTTCTTAATCAGCTCTTGTCTTTTATTGCTAATTTTCTCTGGTACTTTTTTCCAGCCCCGAACCGTCTCTTTGGTCGATGAATACATTGCATAAACTCCAGATGCGATATTAGCCCCCGATGTTACCAATAATGTTGCAACCATAACAATCGGTAGAACTGCGATCTGAGATAATAAAAAAACAGTTCCAAAAACGACCGTCATAACCGATCCAGTTACGGCCAGATTATTCAATAATAAGTTATTATCAAATATCGCTTTGGTATATTCCCAAGCAAGTTTTGTTTTACGCCCCAAAGAAGATGATTTTGCTTTTTTAAATAATTTAGAATCGGCAGTTTTACGCCAAACTTTATTACTTGATATTTTATTTCTAATAACATCATCGGTGCTGGATAATTTTATTTCTACTTTTTCAGGCTTTAATACATTATGTTTTTCTGCATCTTCATCTGATAAATTATTTTCTTTTTTGATATGCTCATACACCATTTGGGTAAATTTATTCCACACTTTTTTGGCGCTATTTACCACTTTTGTACTACTGCTATAAATACCGTAACCACCCAAAGCTACACAAGCCACCGTGGCGCCAATTGCCCCTGCAGCTAGCAAGAACGGCATCGCAGCGATTGAGGCAACCATGTAAATTCCAAGCGCAACCAAACCAAGACTGCCTTTTAAAGCCATATATTCTCTAAGCAGATTATCATCATTATAGACGACTTTGGCAAAATTCATTGCCTTCCATCCTGCACCTGGTTTTTTGATGGTTTCAATCCCATCTTTCAGTTGCTTTGCTTTGTCTATTTTCTTATTCTCTTGCATATATTACAGGTTCTCTTTAAAGCCTTTTAGCATTACATAATAAATTTAATTTACTAAACTACCATAATATTAAAATAAAATCACGCATAAAATTAAAACAATCTATCAAACTTCCAAAAATAAACCTTTAATTAACTTTATTCACATAAAGTAGATATAGAAATATTACATTATTAATAACTAATTTAGAGCTTTTGCAGAGGAGTAAATCAAGATGGCGACAAAATTAATGCTATGTGCAGATCCAAATAATAGAAGTGGCTTAAACGCTGATGGTGAGGTTGTAGTTAAAATCCACCCCATTGATAATAACCGAGCTATTCGTGAAATGACCGAAGCTCAGCTTCAATTAGCAGAAGATCATGCAACAGCATCCAATAGCCCAAAGAATGCGGCATTCTTTCAGGATTTACGTGAGAGAGTTCTACCCAATGCTCAAATAAAACTATTGAGTCAGGTTCAAACAAAAAGCCCAAGGCTAACAACTAGATTTCATTAAATTTAAATAAAAAATAAAAAGCCCTTAAGATATATTTTTAAGGGCTTTTTTTATTATAATGCTTTTTTCCGTGATTTCTTGATGCCTATTAATAAAAACAGCACCCCGAATCCACCTAAGATCAATGGAATCAGATGATTATAAATTCCTCTATCTATAAATGCTGATTCTGGGTCATTCTTTTTATAGATAACCGCTACTTCCTCACCAATTCTATAACTTGCAGGATTTGATGAAATACTATCGGTAAAACGATTGCTTCTACCGCTTTTATCGATAAATCTAACTACTGCAGCACTTGTGCCTTCACTGCCTCTCTCTAATGTAATTACCCTACCTTGAACTGAGATACCATTTTTTATCTTATTCTCTTTTTCAAAAAATAATGCAACTGAGCCACTAATCATAACCAGGCTTAATATTATAAATACGATATGGGCTCTACCTGTATCGTTTTTATTACCAGATATTAAATTACCCGCAGAATCATATTCCATTAAATTATCCGCAGTTCTATTATGGTCATGATCATTATTTATGCCGTAATTATCATTTTCAGTAACCCCATAATTATCTTCTTCTTTAATCCCATATTTATTTTCAGACTTATTTGATCTATGGCTATATTCTTGGCCAGTATCTATTTTACTCTTAAAATCATCAAATTTATTTTTAAGCTTTATTGATTTTAATAAAAATATTACGAAGAATAAAGCGGTAAAGCCAACCGTATATTGGTTTAATTCAACCTCTGGAATTACATTTGCAAACATTACTATTCCCACGACTGCGATTACCAAGCCGATAATTAATAATATCACTCCCCCAGATGTTGAAACCTTATCACCTATTTTGCTCTTTGGATTAACCAATATCTCAACTTCTGCACCTGTTTCTAATCGATTAGGGACTTTGCCGCCATAGCCAATCGATGAATAAGAAGTCCGCTCTGTTCCATCTGGCATTGTATATTCAAATACTGGATACATATAATCACTCTTGCTTACGACTTTTGTAACTCGCGCCATAATTTTTAAATAATTTGTTTTGGTATGACGATCATATAATAAAATCCCCACTCCAACAAAAAATAGAGCCATCGCAATTATCAATTGAAATGAATTCACAAAAGAATCGATTATCATGCCTATATCCATTGTATTTTCCTCTTAATTATTAGCAATCAGTAATTATCTTTAAATAAAATTAGCTATAATTTGTTTTTAAATTAAAAATATGAAAGACTATTTAAATTATCACAATTATTTAGGAACCCGAAATGAGCTATGATCAGAATAATATCTTTTCCAAAATATTAAAAGGCGAAATTCCATCAACTCCGATTTTTGAGAATGAATATGTCTTGGCCTTTAATGATATTGAGCCTAAAGCCCCGAATCATATTATTATAATTCCCAAAGGTAGCTATACAGATTCATTTGATTTTTATAAAAATGGTAATGATCTTGAGATTATTGAATTTGAAAGGGCAATTGCAAAGATTGCAGAAGATTTAAATATCGATAAAACTGGCTATAGATTAATATCAAATTGTGGCCGAGATTCTGGACAAGAAGTACCACATTATCATGTTCATATGTTAGCTGGTAAAAAGCTTGGGCCAATATTAGGATAAATAAAACATGAATAATAACAAACAATTCTTTATCAGTATTGCTGGATTTTCTGGCTCTGGTAAGTCAACCATGGCCAAAAAATTACAAGAATATCTACAAGATAATAATATCGATGCCATATTGCTCCGATCTGATGTGATCCGCAAAGAATTATGGGGCGTTGATATACATGAGAAACTGCCAGAAGCTGCATATGAATGGTCATTTACTGAAAAAGTAATTAAAGAAACCGAAGATAGAATAAAAATTGCAAAGAAAAATGGGCAGACAATAATTACAGATAAATTAAGTATAACCAAAAATGCTCGTAATGAAGATGAAGCCCTAGCCAAAGAACTCAAACTTGAATTTATCGGCTTCTGGCTTGATGTCGATGAGAAGATATTGGAACAAAGAGTTAACGATCGTACAGGTGATGCCTCTGATGCCACGGTCGATATATTACGCAATCAGTTAAAAATAGATTTGGCAAAAATCGGTAAAATCTCTTGGAATAGGATTGATGGCAATTCATCAATCGAAGATAATTTTAAACCAATTGAGCAATTAATGAATAAAAAACTATCCCCAATTAAAACAAAGGTTAACTTTTCTCTTAAAAAATGATATATTCCTAATTATCTGAAAGGAATCTATATGAATAAGAAAAAAAAGGGCAAGCTTAGAAAAGCTTTCCTTGCTGGAATACTTGCGATTTCAACGACAGGATGTCAAACAATTCTACCCAAACAAGAAACAGACCTTAACCAAGACACATATATCACCGAGGATTTTAATGGCGAATTTATTCACCATATTGTGAATAATAAATCTAAAAACAGAATTGATGATTTTAATCGGTTTTGTATTACCGCCAATGACAACGAATTAAAATTAGCCTCAATCCAAACCAGTTTAGATATATTAAAAGAAAGCTCTGAGTTTGGAAATGATCTCTATAATTTTGCAAAAGATAATAATCTTCATTTCTGTCGTAAATTAGAAATTAGCAAAGGCGCATCTGCAACATATACCAGCAAATTAAATGTTATAAAATTCGGATCAGTTAAAAACCACGACTTAAAAAGATTAGGTATAATAGCCCATGAAATAACCCATGCTATTCAAGATAAAAATAAATTACTATTTTCAAATACAGAATGGGATGTAAAAAGTAATATTAAGATGAGCTTAGCCATAGAATCTGCCGCGGTTATCGGATCAATTACTTTGGCCTTTGATATGAAACAGGTTGGAGATGATAGTTTATGGAGTAACTTTCATGATAAAGCCAGAAGTAACAGCCCCGCCCAAAATGTAATCACATCTAAGATATTAAATATATTTGAGCGTAGTTATAATATACAAAAAGCAGCCGGATCCGATCATAAATCAGCCATGGAATTTGCAATGGGTAAAATCTGGCCTGAAATATTTCAAGTTAAAACTTGGAGAAATTATTATATAGGAACAGAGATAACCCAATATGAAGATTGGATGAAAAGAGGCTTCCTCGATACCAAACAAATCGCAATAGGAAACCCATCTAGTTTAATAATAAAAGACGTGGGAAAACTTGGTACATATGATTTTTCTGAATATATTAAGCAATATGATTTAAAGATAAATTCAATCGCCATCACATCAAATGAGCATAAACAAAAAATTGCTGAATTAGAGAATATTAGAAAGAAAAGAATTGAAAAGAAACATGGGAAGCTATTAGTTATAAAATAGGTTGACTTAACATATGCTAAATGCTATTATAGTTTTTTAATTATTGGAATCTAAAAGTGAAGAAAAGTAAAAAAATTGATACTTTAGTATTATTAAGATATCTATTTCTAGCAACCGCGGTTGCTGGAATTGGTTATTCAATTTTACCATCAGACCAACCAGAACAGCCAAAAAAACCAAGAGATAATAGCACAGGTTATCTAGTAGAAAACCCCGATGGTATTTATACTATTTTTAGAACCGATACCAAATATCCAGATAAAGAAGCCGCGACTATTGATCATTCCAAATTTTGTTACCAAATTGGATCCGAGACCGATAAATTCCCATCAATACAAAATAGCTTAAATAGTTTAGAAAAAACTGGTGATGCAGGTGAACATTTACACATAATTGCCGAAGACGAAAGTATATTTTTCTGTAAGAAAAATGAACCTATTGGCAATGCAAATGCTATTTATAAATTTCACTATGAATCTGTTTATTATAACTATTTAAAATTTTCAAATGAACAATTAATGTCAACTACCGCCCATGAGTTAGCTCATGCTGAACAGGATAGTAGAGATTTAGCCAAAATAGACATTAACTGGGACTTAAAAAGTTTGATGAGATTCTATTTCGCAATGGAAGCCCCAGCAGTAACAGCCCAGATCATCGTGGCTTTTGAAGCCAAACAAGCAGGAAATGATAAATTATGGGATCTTTTAAAAACTGGAAAGAGGAGTGCGGCTTTTAAAAAAAATGACCCGATGTTAGAAGAGTTTAATGATAATTACGAAACCCAAAAAGCTATGGGTAGAAACCATAAGCAAGCCATTGAATTTTCTGGTCAAGAAGCTTGGAAAACTGTAATTAAGAACGAAATATGGATTGAATCCTACGCAAAAACCACCATAGAAAAATACTCAAAGAGATTAGACAGCAATCACAAAGCTTTGAGAACGATTGGTACAAATATGCCATCAAATGAAACAATATCAGCATTAGCAAATATTGGCGGCTATAACTTTGGCGAAGGGCTAACCATTGATAGCTTTAAATTCGAAGATGGCACCGATATCTTTGATTTAATTCCTGCTCCTATCAAAGCCGAGATGGCTGATTTAGAATTAAGAAGGCAAGAGATAATTAAAGAACTGCAACAAAAGCCTGTACCATTAAAAGAAATGAATATAGGACCGAAAGCTTGAAACCTATCTTTAAAAAAAGAGTAAAAATTGCTCTATTATCTATCTTTGCAACCATTGCTAACCCATCTTATGCTTCTGATGAAAATAAACATGGGTATTTTGTTGAAGAGGCTGATGGAGTAGTTGAATTAATCGAAACCGATATGAATTACCGAACCCCAGAAGATGCCAAAGATGATTTTACAAAATTTTGTATCAAAGCTGGCGATAATTCTGATAAATTACCCTCTGTCCAAAAATCATTGACCCAAATACAAAACGCCTCTGATCTTGGTGATCATATTATTAAAAGAGCCCAAGATTTAGATGTAATATTCTGTATGCATTCAGCAATAGATGATGGAATTGGTGCCCATTATCAATATAAATTTAACAGTATAAGTTTAAGGCCAGAATATAATATAACAAATATTATCCATGAAATAGCTCACGCATTACAGCATGATAACGGATCAGTAGAAAATGACCCAGAATGGGATTTAATAAGCCATATCAAACATATATTAATGTTAGAAGCCACAGCACCAGTTACAAATATTATCCATGGTTTTGAGATGAGATTAAACGGTGATGATTCTGAATGGCAGGAGCTTAGGAAAAGAGGTAATAATAGCTATAGATTTGCAATTACAAGTACTACCCTAGCATCATTTGAATCTCATTACCAAAGTAAAATAGGCGAAGGATTAGGCCACAAATCTGCAATTGAATATGCCGGGAATATTGCCACAAAAGAGATATTAATGAATAGAGGCTGGAAAAATGCCTATATTGATAATATATTAAAAGGATATGCAGATGGAATAATTAATGGCAGTTTAAGAACTGCTGAAATGAAAAATGGTTTCCCAACGATGGATCAAATTAGAACTTATGGTGATTTTGGCAAATATAACATCTCCAGCAAAATGCCCGATGATCTATTCACAAGATTTGATACAAATCTATTAAGAAATATCTCCACCCAATCAAAATCCATGATTAGGAAAGTTGAAATCATCAGAAGAGAACAAGTTTACCCAAATAAAATTAACACCCATAAATAAATTATAACTAAACAACTTGACTTTACATAGGCTTTAGGCTATTATTCTTATAGCAACAAACAGAAAGCCATA
>CALDHH010000039.1 GCA_937941575.1 uncultured Alphaproteobacteria bacterium
TTTACTGGGATTGGATCGTAATATTGTAAGCCGATGAAATCTAACTCGGCTTTGCATTCTTCCATATCATTATATTTAATTAAATCATCAAATAATGGGGCGAAATATTTTGGATATTCTCCATTAAATAAAGGCTCAAAATTATTATTGCACCAAATATCATTCATAATTTCAATATGGTTTTCTTCAACATTATTAAGATAGCCAATAGCTTTTGTAATATAATAGCTTGAGCCGATATTAAGGCTGCCATTTTCTGATTTTAATATTTTATAAGTTGAGCCAATCGCCATATTCATATGATGAGTTGATCTGATATAAGATTCTTCACCACTTATCCCGGGTGCATGTTCACCAATGCCATAACCCATATAGGCATGCACAGATGGTTCATTAAATATAATCCAGTTTTTAACTTTGTCACCAAAATTTTGGATTAAGGCATAGGCGTATTCTTGGAAATATTTAACGGTTTCTCTATTTTCCCAGCCGCCCAATTCTTGTAAATATTGCGGTAAATCCCAATGATATATTGTTACCCAAGGCGTTATATTATTTACCAATAAAGCATCAATAAATTGATGATAAAAATCTAAACCTTCTTGATTTGGTTTTAATGATTTATCTGGGAATATACGGCTCCAAGAGATTGAGAATCTGTAATCACATTTCTCTAAACCTCTTAATAGCTCAATATCTTCTTGCCATTTATTATAGCTATCACAGGCGATTTTGCCGTTAAATTTCAATCTATCATGCGAAAATCTATCCCAGATATTCTCACCCTTTTTGCCTTGATTATATCCGCCTTCTATTTGATGGGCGGATGTTGATACTCCGAAAATAAAATCTTTTGAAAAATTTGACATGCTTATCTGCTTAATTTGGGTTATATATGAAATGTAATTTAAAGGAAGCTAACATGAATAAACATGAATTCAAAGATAATGAATTGGATAAACGAGTAAAATATATCGAAGAGATTTTATCAGATGATGATGATCTTTTAAAAGATGTGGTTAAAAGAACCTTGGAGAATACTGATCCAATCCATATCAGACCAGAAGAAGCTAAGCTTTTACAATTTTTAATTAAAACCTCTGGCATCAAAACAATTGTCGAAATTGGAACTTTGGCAGGATATTCAGCAATCTCCATGGCCAGAGCCCTACCCGATGATGGCCATTTATATACAATTGAAAAAGATGAAACTAGATTAAACATGGCTAGAGAGAGCCTTGATAAATCGGATGTGAAGAATAAAATAAGCTTAATCCATGGCGATGCAATTCTCAAATTACAATCATTGGAAAGCAAAGCCCCATTTGATATGATCTTTATTGATGCAGATAAAAGAATATATTTAGATTGTTTAGATTGGGCAGAGAAGAATATTAAAAAAGGCGGCTTAATCATTGGAGACAATAGCTTCCTATTCGGTGCTGTTTATGATGATGAAGGATTAGAGATGCGAGTTCGGAAAACCACTGTCGAGAATATGAAAGAGTTTAATTTAAGACTGGCCGATAATAAAAAATACGCAACCACCATAATCCCATCAAAACAGGGAATGACAATTGCGTATAAATTATATTAATTAAATAATAGCAATAATATCTAAATATTAATCTTTGATCTTATCCTGTAAAGCACGACCAATTCTAGCGTAGAATAATGATGATCCATGTTCATCTTCATATTCAACCTCATCAAAGCTACTCGCAAATCTATCAAAATTTGCAGGAACCGATGTTGCATGTTCAGCGATATTTACTAATAATCTAGCTTCTGTTCTATCCAGCTCACCATCTTCACCGATCATGACTTTTAGCCAATCCCATTCATATTCATCCAATACACCCGGAGACATATCATCAGCAAGAACAAATGCAGTGATTGCTTCAACAAAGAACTCTTCAAAATCTGGAGCATTTCCTTCATTTTCGCTAGCAATTTCATTAATTGTAAATAGAAATTCTGCTTCTTCTTGATCGATCATACCATCTTCTAAGATACGTTCTTCGATCATTTTCACTTCTTCTGCATCAATAACTCCATCAGCAACAATATGTCTTGCCAATTCGTTTAATGGTGCTGTACGCCAATCTACCATGTTAAATCCCCTAAATTCGTTTCAACTGTAATTATTTTAGTATGAATTTTTATTTTATAAAAGGATTAAGTTTAATTAACCAAACTATTATCTAGCTCTAATTCTGGAACAAGGTCATTTTCAATCGTTAACATCTCATTAGATAATTCACTTATTGGTTTTCTATTATCTAATTTAATCGAATTAATATCATGTAACATTAAATTCTCTAACATTGATAAGATCTTATGCAATGACATTATCATATATTTCATCTCAACCGCTTCTTTGCGTTCAACTGACAGCTCATTGAAATATATTCTTCTGCCTTCTGGATATGCATCCCATACTCTTTTACCATTTATTGGCTTGGCAACGATTATAAATGCGCCCGATACTGATAATTTATTCTCTGGAGTTAACTCATTTGATAAATTAATTGCATCTTTTAAAAAATATTTTAAGCCATTATCTACAAATATTTTATCAATTGAATTTAAATTAAATTTAAAGTTATTAACATCTCTATTCGATAGCTCAAGTTTTTGGGCATTCATGTAATTCGTAATGATATTAATACGATTTATTACATTATACCTTAACCATTCAACTGATGTTTTCTTTAAATCATTGTCAGATAAATTCATGCCAACTCCATATATAAACTGTTTTTATAATGTAATCTATGCTATATAAAATATATGAATTAATTATTAAAATAAGGCAAAAAAGATGACTAAAAAATCAACTATAGACGCATCTGAAATCGAAAGCTTCAATGAAATCGCCAATGGCTGGTGGGATGAGAATGGTAAATTCAAACCACTACATAAGTTAAATCCAACAAGAATATCCTATTTAAAATCTATGATTGAAGATAATTATGATGATATAAAAGATTTAAATATATTAGATATCGGTTGTGGCGGTGGCTTAGTATCCGAGCCTTTATGTAGATTGGGCGCAAAAGTAACTGGAATTGACGCAGGTGATAAAACCATTGCTATTGCCAAAGCCCATGCTGAGAAAATGGGTTTAAAAATAAATTACCAACAAATATCAGCCGAAGAGCTTGCCGAGAAAAAGAAGAAATTTGACGTAGTAAACGCCTTAGAAATCGTAGAACATGTAGCCGATGTTAACTTATTTGTGAAATCATGCGCCGATCTAGTTAAAAAAGATGGCATATTGATAATGTCGACATTAAACCGCACCCCAAAATCTTATGCTTTGGGTATTGTAGCGGCTGAATATATCCTGCGTTGGTTACCAAAAGGAACTCATGATTGGAAAAAGTTCTTAAAACCATCCGAACTAGTAAACATTGCCGAAGAACATGGCCTAAAAGCAATTGATGTTACGGGTATAAAATATAATCCTTTATCCAGAAAATTCTCTTTGGATAAAAAGGATTTGGATGTTAATTACTTCCTTGCTTTTAAAAAGGGATAGATGGATTCTCTTGGCAAAATAATTAATTTAATCCTACCGCCTAGATGTATTGCAACAGATGAGATCGTGGGAGAACAAGGTTCAATTTCCCCTAAATATTGGCCATTATTAAACTTCTCTGAAAAACCACTTTGTGAAATATGTGGACAAATATTTGAATTTCATATCGAGGATGGCATGACCTGTGCTACTTGCATCGATAAAAAACCTCATTTTGACATGGCTAGATCTGCCTTAATCTATGATGATTTCAGTAGCAAGATGATCTTAAAATTCAAACATGGCGATAAACAACATGCCTCAATAAGCTTTGCCAAATGGATGTTACGAGCAGGATCAGAATTTATAAACTCAGGCGATATAATAGCCCCTGTCCCATTACATCGGTTTAGATTATTTAAAAGAAAATTCAACCAATCCGGAATCTTGGCAAGTGAGATTGCCAAATATATTGAAGCAAAACCAGTCCTAGACCTAATCATACGTCAAAAACACACTCCACCTCAAAAAGGATTAAATGCAGAAAAAAGGCGTAAGAATGTTGCCCGAGCATTTATAATAAATCCCAAATACAAAGATTTAATCAAAGGCAAAAATATCATTATAATAGATGATGTATATACTAGCGGCGCTACATTAAATGAATGTTCCAAATTATTAAAGACCGGTAAAGCCGATAAAATATTCTGCTTAACTATTGCTCAGACAAAACAATCACAATAATTTACTTGCCATATATTGGTTAGTATGTTAAACTTATTCCTGTTAATAAATAAAATTATGAACTGATAAGGAATATTAGAATGAAGACAAGATTGGCATTGGCGTTAACCACAGCAATATTAGGAACATCAGCTTTAGCAAACTCAGATAAAGAGTATGAGTTTAAAATAGATGATGTTCAAGAAGTAAAATGTTTTGCTAATGGAGATATAACTTTATATGCGATGACAGATAATTTCGATAGGTTAACTTCAAGCTACATAAAGATGCATGATCTTCTATCTAATAAAGAGATAAAGCATCAAGGCGATACTTGTGTGCTTACTAGCAACCCAGAAGGAGTTAGTATTGAATTATATAGTAGATTCTTAAGAAACACTGGTGATAGTTCAAAAGTTAATCAGAAAGTTGAGAAAGCAAGAGAGCTAAACAATCTATTTAAACAGGTTAAGAGTCTATAAAATCGCTAACTAGCCCCAAAGCTTTCAACCAAGCTTCCTGCGATTAGATACCATCCATCGACTAAAACAAAGAAGACGATCTTAAATGGTAAGGCAATCATAACGGGCGGTAGCATCATCATACCCATGGACATTAATATTGATGCGGTAACCATATCAATTACTAAGAATGGTAAGAATACCATAAAGCCAATCTCAAAAGCTCGCCTAAGTTCTGATATCATGAATGCGGGGATTATAACTTGTAATGGGGTATCTTCAGCTTTTTCAATTCCTTCGATTTTACCAAGTCGCATGAACAATCCCAAATCTTTTTCACGAACATGCTTTAACATGAATGCTTTGAATGGATCGATTGATTTTTCAAAGGCTTCAGCCTCTGATATTTTCTCATTCATTAATGGTTTTATACCACCTTCATATGCGGCTTGGAATGTTGGCGCCATAACGAAGAAAGTTAAAAATAAAGCCAAGCTTATCATCACTGTATTTGGTGGAGTTTGTTGAGTACCCAATGCAGTTCTTAAGAAAGATAAGACAACCACGATCCTAGTAAAAGATGTCATCATTATTAATATTGATGGGGCAAGTGATAGAACAGTTAATAAAGCAACCATCTGAACAATACGTCCAGCCATTGAACCATCGCCAGTTCCAGATGCATTATCACCCAAATCAAGGCTTAAAGTTTGAGCAATCGCATAATCAGAATTAACAAAGATTAATCCGATCATTGATATTAAGAAGATAAATATTTTATTCTGTTTCAATCTCTTTTTCCTTAATTGCATCAGTTACGATATTTTTTTCAACAACGGTTTGTTTATTTGGTCCAATTAATATCAAATGTTCAACATCATCTCTTTTAACAATATATAGGCGATGTTTATGATCTATCGCCATATAGGATGATATTGCCAAACGCTTTTTGGCATTATTCATGTTAATATTATTAGATAACCCCATTTTTTTAGCAACCCAAGATATAAAAAACATCAAAGATATTACAAAAATAAAGGCAAATATAAATTTTATAAACATTGCGCCGTCGAAAACTTCCATGATATTTAAGCCTTAAATTCTTGTTTGTCTTTGATTGAGATCTCTAGCCTATCTAATCTACCCACTAAATCAGCCATTAAATCGGAGACTAATTTTTTATCTTCCGAATTATCAATCTTATCGATTGAACCACATATGGTAGTTATCTGATCATTTAAATTTGACAAATCAAGGAACTCGCCTTTATTAATTCGAATTAAGCATTCGCCAACGTAAGAGTTAATATTGTTTAATCTTACCTTTACTTCATCAATTGATAATTCATCCATCTATTTCTTCCAATCTATTAAATAAGCTTACTTATAATTCTATGATCTATTTAAGCCTTAATCTATCTTGCCGTTTAATTTATAAACATAAGCTAAGATTTCTGCAACTGCTACTAATGCTTCTGATGGTATTTCGCTTTCTAATTCCATCTTTGCTAAAATCTCTGCCAAATCTCCGTCTCGCCTTACATCAACTCCATTTTGAAAAGCTATTTCTAATATTTCCTCCGCTACTCGTCCATATCCAGCCGCAGAGATTTTTGGAATAAATCCCTCTGGCTTGGTCAAGGCAACTGCTGTTGTCCTTTTCAAGGGCTTAGCCTCTATATTCTCTTCTTCTAAATCTTCGTCATAAAAGTCAACCATCGGAATTATTTTGCACTCTTAACCTTTTGTTAATGATTTCTTAATAATAATCATGTTAGTATAAAATAAGCATAATGTAATTATGTTTTTTTGGGTGGTTTTATTTTCTAGTCATTGGTGGTGATTAGATGTATTATTTAATTTAGAGGGAATCTTTTCTCTAGGTTTAATTTTGGAGAACTAAAATGGACACTCAAGAACTTAGCCTTAATAC
>CALDHH010000040.1 GCA_937941575.1 uncultured Alphaproteobacteria bacterium
GATATGGATGCTTTGATAATGTTGGACGAGCAGGGATTACTAACCGAGCCCAAATATCTGCCGCCTTGGATAAAAGACATGCGTCATTTAATTTGTGAAATAAGTTATTCTTCCTTTACAAGCCAAATGGATATGGACAAAATAAAAGCAGGATATGAGAGAATATTTAAAAATGAAACTAGTTAAACCAACATCAGAATATAAGGCAAGTTATATAGAAGCATTAAAAGAGGGTTTTTACGTTGGAGTACAATCTGATAAAACTCCATCTGAGATCGAGAGAATTAATCAAAACTTTGAACAATATTTAGAAGAGATGGATAATTCCACGGGTAAGATCATTTGTGAAGATGGCAAAGAATACGATATAGTTCCCCAATCGACATATTGGCTAATCGATAATAATATATTCATTGGCTCAATTTCACTCCGCAAAAAGCTTAACCAATTTCTGGTAAATTTTGGTGGAAATATTGGCTATGGAGTTAGACCATCAATGCAGAAAAAAGGCTATGCCTCAAAAATGTTAGGTCTATTATTACAGGATCTAAAATCATCTAAATTAAAAGAAGTGCTACTTACATGTTCCCCAAAGAATATCGGATCGAACAAAGTCATCCAAAATAATGGCGGTGAGTTCTTGGGTGCAAAAGATTTAGAATGGCGAGAAGAACCAACCAATCATTATAAGATTAAGCTAAAATAATTTTATAAGAGCTAAAAATAACTAACATCTTTGTTAGCAAAATTAAATTAACTAACAAAAACAGCCCAAAATGTTACTTAACTTCTTGCAACTATCACGGATGTTAGTTAAATTAGCTTAAGTAACAAAATTAAGCTAAAATGTTACTTATTATAAGGAGTAACTATGGATAAAAGTACAAGAGTTGGGCATTATTTCAAAAGTTCAGTAATCTCAGGGGAGAGCTATAAATCATACAACCCTGTAAATCTGCCATTTTCTCCAGAATTAGATATGTCTCAATTGCATTCATGCTTAGAAAAAGCAAATATAGCCATTGGTAGGTTAGATGGTATTAGCACAGTTTTACCAGATCCAAGCCTTTTTATATATATGTATGTCAGGAAAGAAGCTATTTTATCTTCACAGATAGAGGGAACTCAATCTTCTCTATCTGACCTATTATTATTTGAAAATAATAGCTCAGAAAATGCGAAATTTGATGATGCCAAAGAAGTTTCTTGTTACGTATCCGCATTAAATTATGGCTTGGAAAGATTAGAAGAGCTTCCATTATCACTAAGGTTACTCAAAGAAATCCATGCAAAACTAATGAATAACACAAGGGGTAGTGATAAATCCCCTGGTGAATTTAGAGTTTCTCAAAATTGGATTGGTGGCAGCAGACCAGGAAATGCAAAATTTGTACCGCCTAATCCTGAAAATATGATGAAATCCTTGGATAATTTTGAGAAATTTTTGCATGATGATAGTTCACAACTACCAATATTAATTAAAGCTGCGATCGCACATGTGCAATTCGAAACTATCCACCCGTTTTTGGATGGCAATGGCCGTTTAGGTAGATTATTAATAACTCTAATCTTATGCGATAAAGGCATTTTGCAAAAGCCACTATTATATTTAAGTTTATATCTGAAATCAAACCGCCAAGAATATTATGATTTTCTGCAATCTGTCCGAGAAACTGGAGATTGGGAAAGCTGGATTAAGTTCTTTCTTGATGGAGTCGCTGATACTGCCGTGCAAGCCACCGATACTGCCCAAAATATCATGAGCCTATTTAAAGAAGATCTCGAAAAGATTGAGTCTTCTGGCAAACAAAGTGTGAGCATCCTTGCGATTAATAACTATTTCCAACAGAACCCGATTTCTGAAACTAATCAAATAAAAAAAGCCTGCAAAGTTTCATTGCCTACTGTTTTAAGGAGTTTGGAAATTTTAGAAAAATTGAATATAATAAAAGAAATGACTGGTAACAGCAGAAATAAAATATTTGTTTACACAAAATATTTAGATATATTGAGCTTGGGGACAGAGCCTTTATAAGAAAGTTTTATAACTTAACTTTCGCCAATAATTTCTGACGAGTTTTATCATCGATGAAGGCCGAGTTGATTGCATTTTTTGTGATTTGTAGAAGCTCGGTATCGCTAAAATTAAAATTATCTTTGGCGATTTGGAATTCTTTTGTGAGATCGCATTTGAAGAATACCGGGTCATCAGTTGCCAAAGTTACTGGAAAACCAGCATCGAATAATTCACGTACTGGGTGATCTTCTATTTTATCATATACTTTAAGCTCGATATTACTTGAAATACAAATCTCTGGCGTGACGCCTGATTTTAAAACTTTTAACATGATATCTTTATCTTCGATTACTCGAACCATATGACCGATACGAGTTACTTCTAATATTTCACAAGCATCAAGTACGGATTGTGGTCCCGATGCCTCACCTGCATGGGCAGTTCTGCCCAGTTTATTATCTGGATCAGCCAAATCATAAGCCGGTTTAAAATCAGATATAGTGCCTGCATTTTCATCACCAGCAAGATTTAACCCAGTTACGTATTTATGTGGGTAGCTTACAACTTTTTCTGCATCTTTTAATGCTTGTTCTTTACCAAAATGCCTAACAAATGTCGGCAGGATTCTAGCTTCGATTCCAAATTCAGATTGAGCTTTATCAATGCCCTTGGCAATGCCATCAATCATTTCTTTATAAGTTATTCCAACAATTGGTTCTGGATCTGCAAAGACCAAGAACTCAACATAGATTGAATTTTGAGCCGCCGATGATTTAAGGTAATCATAAGTAATATCAAAATAATCTTCCGCAGTTTTTAATACCGAAGTTGCCTTATCATAGGTATGAACAAAAGCAGTTAAATTACCCATCGCTGTGCCATCATCTTCCCAGATATAGAATTCTAAATTCTCATCAAATAAAGAATGGTCCAATTCCACCCCATTTTTCTTGGCCAATTCAATTGCTCTTTTTGGTGTTAGGGTCGCTTCAATATGAACGTGTAATTCTGCTTTTGGAATATTATCTACCATTTTTTACTTCTTTCTTATCCTTAAAATTCTGAATATTTAAACCAGATGTTTTATGAGCTTTCAAACCAAGATCTTCTTTTGCTGTAAATCTACTATCAATAATTTCTACTTTGGCAATTTTTTTAATGAGGTTTTGATTAATTTTATCAAGGCTTTTATCAGTAAACCAAATAAAATCCTTAGTCTTTTTATACTCACTTGCATTAACTTTTGCGATACCCAAAAAAACATT
>CALDHH010000041.1 GCA_937941575.1 uncultured Alphaproteobacteria bacterium
TCTTCTTGCCTAATCTCTTCTGGTAATAGATCGTATAATAAACCTTCTCTCAGCCCAGTGGCCGAGAACACCACATTAGCAGGCTTCATATTATTAAGTACTATATTCATTGCCAAGGCTGCCACTGGTAGATCTTCAGACCTTCTTTTTGATACACCTGATAATTTGGTTAATTCATCTGGCTCTGAATTCATTAGTTTTGTTGTAAAATCTATAATCTCATCATATGCTATTCTATAATGATCCATAGTTTTTACAGGGCAATTTTTATCATATAAATGCGTGCGCCCGATCATCCGCCAACCACCACCCAGAACATATAAGTCATATCCTTGATATTTTGATAAAAAACTTATTGATTTGATATAGTTTTCAATAAACTTTGACCGCTCTACATTATTTTGGAAAGAAAGAAGTCTTAATGAGCCGATTGGTGCAGTCACTTGTTCTTGGATTTTACCGTCTTTAACTGCAATTAATTCTAAAGACCCGCCACCAAAATCTCCAATTATACCATTTTGTCCAATACCGTTTGCTAAGACCCCTAATGCCGATAATCTTGCTTCTTCTTCACCATCGATAACTTTTATATCAATTCCAAACTCTGATTTTGCCTTATCGATAAATTTCTGGCCATCCTCAGCATCTCTTAATGATGCTGTTCCAACCGCCTGAACATTTTTTATCTTCATATTACTGATTAGACCAGAGAATCTTGCAATGCTATCAAATGCTTTGACAACCCCATCTGGGTTTAGCCTATTGCTTTCTTGCAATCCTTTACCAAGCCCACAGATATTTCTTTCCGCATATAGCTTAATTGGAACTCGGTCTAAATTATCATAGACCATCAACCTCACTGCATTTGACCCAATATCTATGACTGCAACATAATTATTATTTGTAATTCTAAACATTCTATTCTACTCTCTTAAATAATATATTTATAATTCAAGAGCTTAAAAAATGAAACATCTTTATCTTGTTAGACATGCAGAAACAGAATTTGGCGATGCAATTACCAGAGATCATGATAGAAAACTAACAAATAATGGTTTAAAACAAGCATCAGACTTATCAGATTTTATAAAATCAAATCAATATATTCCGGATTTAATCCTTCATTCAAGCGCGATCAGAATAAAACAAACATTAAATGGGATAATAGATCCATTAGATAATCATAAAATTGATATTATAGAAGATGAGAAACTTTACCTACCAGGCACAGGTTATCTTTTACAAACTATTGAGATGATCGATTCTAAATATGAAACAGCCATGATAATAAGCCATAATCCAGCCTTAGGCGATATATTAAATACAATATCAAAGGGAAGAGTTTATGATTATAAACAAGGATCCATTTCAATAATTAGAATAGATTGTGATAATTGGTTTGATGTCACGATCAAAGAATTATCTTTGCTAAGAATATTTGAAGCTTAATAATTAATAAGACTGAGCCTCTGTACAGGTACCATTTGATAAAGCGTTATAAAGACTTACCTGACTATCCCACATTACAATATCATCATAATTTTCAACTTCTCCAGGAGAATAAACAGGCGGAGCATCAAAAAACTCTTCATCACCATCAATATTTTCTTCTTCTTTAATGCCTATAATTTCACCAGCTTTCTTAACTCTTTTAACTAAGTTAATATCCTGATCTCCATCAACATCACTTTCGTAATATGCCCCAAACCCATTTTTACCATGGCTGACTAAGGCATATGCTGATACTTCTGATTTTGTAACATCATCTAGAGGCCCTAGAACATCATTAACGCTTTTAAAATCTTCATTTTTATTTCTTTCAGCTAATCTCGGCTCACCATCTTGACCCAACATCACAACATCATGGCTGTCTAATGGAGTCACAGTTTCAGTTATATTTATTCCCTTTAAAAGGAAAGAAGTGTGACCAGTCGTACTTTCGTTTAAACCAAGAACCATTTCAGATATCCCAATTTCAGATATATCCATAGGAGGCTCTAAAGGATTAGCAATATTCCAAGCATCAATCTCAGCCAATAATTCCGTTTCATGATCATCTCTACTTGCACTAAATTTTGCACTACCAACAGAATCTGGGTCTGTTGCCGCATCTGGATTTGCTTCTAATATATTATAATCATTTACTTGCAAAAACTCGCTACCGTCTCTTTCATTAACGAATACGAATACATAAGGAAAATCATCCCCAATATTATTTGCTCCAATGTCACCAAGGATAAGTTCAACACTGGCCGGCTTATTGCTGTTAACAAAATCTAAGAATATATATTCATCACCATATATTTTACCGCCAATATGACCCAAACCATAGCTTTCATTATGGGATATGCGATCCTGATACTTCAATTCAATATCACTATTACTCGAATAATTATAATTTGATGCTGGAAGATTTGGATGTTCTGGATATGATTTCACATTAAATACTACCTGATCTTCACCATTAACCTGCCAAGCATATTCTGTATTTCCGTTATACTCATCTTTTGCATCTCGTGCATCCCATTCTTCACCTAAGCCACCTTTAACACCAGCTGAGCAACAAAACTGCGCTTTAAATATATTCTTTGATAAGTTATAAGTTATTCCCGCGCTGAAATCCTTTTTTGACCCATCTTTATTATAGTGCCCATCCGCATTTTCATGAATCCATTTACCACCAGTACGGCATAGTTTATGAACATAAGCCTTGCCAGATTTTGCAACTGTAATTCCATCATCAAAGCTGTTATCAGCATAAGAAAGTTGATTTATTTTTCCAAAATCAGCATTAGTCATTTTACTTGTAAAATTCGGGCTTACTGAATAGGTAAAATAATTACCCCATTCATCTTTTACATCTGCAATTGTTAAGCCTAATTCTTTAAAAGGAACTATACCTTGTTGGCTATCGCCATCTTTTGGATTACATCCTGCTTGCTCTGTACCAAATTTATCATCTGATGTTGAGTGAGAAATATCAGCAGGGCAAGGTAATCTATATTGCTTATGAACATAACTAGCCAAAGATTTTCTGACTTTTTCCATCTTATTCTTGGTTTCAATTTCTGAATAAAAGCTTTTCACCTCAATCGGCTTCATAATATTTATTACAAAAAGACTTACCAAAATTGCCACAATCGGGATAACAATCAGAGCAAAACCATTATTTGACTTACAGATATTACAATTTTTCATTTTTTAGAATCGCCTTTAAATTTAATAACTATATTATTATCCTAATACAAAGATATGAAAACACAAACGCTTTTTAAGAATTTCAAGATAGTTTAAGGATGCTCACAAGAACCACCGCCACCATATGCGTATAATTGATCTTGAGTTAACGCGACAACAATATCATCAAATTTACCGCCAGAAGCTGCATCATTAAGTCTACTAAATTCTGTATTTATCAATATTAATTCATCATCATTGTTATTTGCTATTTCCTCAGCGCCTTTGAATGTATCATTATTCTTTCTTGTAAAGCCTGAACCATCGCCCTCTGCGTAAAAAGCGCCATCACCATTATCTCCGTGGCTTATTAATACCATTGCAATTGCTGTTGATATTTCATTTCTACTATAGTTTGAATTTGGTGTGAATGTTGTTAAAGAATTATTTCTACTAGCCACAATATTAGACCCTGTTCCATCTTGTAATATAGATGAACCTACTTTTCCAACTATTGCCCCTGAAGCATCGCGTTCATTAGTTACAACCTGAACATCTAAATCTGTACCCGAAACTTCATCATTACCACCACAGAATTTTAATCTTGGGAC
>CALDHH010000042.1 GCA_937941575.1 uncultured Alphaproteobacteria bacterium
ATTAACCATATATAAAATCTTTTCCACTATGATTAAATAATCTAATAAACTTTATTCAATTTTGGTGGCAATGAAAACAGATTTAAAACATCGTGGTGTAAATTATATAAATCAATTAAGAGATTTCGATAGGCTGGATTATTATTTAATTGAAGACATGGTCTTATTGCAGAAGAACGAATTGCTCAACAAATTAAAATCACAACAGGCTCATAAAAGAACCGATGAAGATCTAAGGAATCTAGAGCTACTGGAAATTGCATTTCTATATGTACTTGCAATAAATGAGAATTATCCGGCAAATAGCAAGAAATTTGAAGATGCTATCCAACATAAAGCATATTTAAATTCTGAATTATTAAAGGCTGAGAAAAAAGAAAAAGTATATAGCAAAATTCTGCAAAGAAAAGAAAACCGCATGAGTTTAGCAATCGCTAATTAATCATACGGTTATCAAATTTCATATCTATTTATATTTAGCTAAGCTCAACAGGTATTCCAGGAGTATATTTACTCATCTTAACTCCCATTGAGGATTTAACATGTTTTACATTTGGTGCAGATGTAAGTTGATTTGTTAAGAAATCTTGGTAATCATCCCAATCTTCTGCCACAATTTTAAGTAGGAAATCTGAATCCCCTGCAACCATATAACATTCACGCACAAGATCCCAAGAATGGATAAGTTTTTCAAATTCTTTTAAATCTTTATCACCTTGATTATCTAAACCAACTTGGGCAAATATTGTAATTGAATATCCAAGTGCATTTGGGTTAATTTCTGCATGATATCCTAAAATAACATTTGCTTCTTCTAATGCTCTTACACGTCTTAGACATGGAGGAGCTGAAATGCCCGCTCTCTCTGCCAATTGTACATTGGTCATACGACCATCTTCTTGTAAATCCGCCAATATTTTGCGATCAATCTTATCTAACTTAATCTTCCCCATTAGTACCACTTTCAATAATAAACTTATAATATTCAAAAAGAATCAAAACCTGTATATGTAATAATATTATAATAAAACTTATGCAATGATAATGTTTATTTTTATTCAAATTACTGCTAAAAGATAAAATATGGATGATAAAGATTTAAATTGTTGGGTTATAACTGAGGGAATGGCTGGTACAGAAAACCAATGTATCGGCGTTGCCAACGCAATTGGAATAACCCCAGAGATTAAAAGAATCTCATTAAAACAGCCTTGGAAAACGATCACTCCATATATAAGGATTCTTGATAAATATTCTTTAACAAATAATAGCTCTGATTTATTGCCACCCTATCCAGATTTAATATTAAGTTCCGGTAGAAAATCAATTGCAACAACATTACGTATAAAACAAGAAAATCCAGATACAATAATAGTTAATATCCAAGATCCAAGAATTAACCCAAATCTATTTGATTTAGTGATAGTGCCAAAGCATGATCCAGCCCGTGGTAAAAACGTAATCGTAACAGATATTGGTCTTCATAAAGTAACGCCTGAATTAATCGCTGGTAAGGGGCAGAAATTGAATATATCTTCACCATCGGCAGCGGTTCTTATTGGTGGTGATAGTAAGGCTTTTAAATTTACCGAAGAAATCTGTTTAAACACTGCTAAACAGTTAAATAAGCTTGCCAATTCTGGTGTTAGTTTAATGATAACAACCTCCAGAAGAACAAGTCAAAATAATATAGAAATATTAAAAGCCAATCTAACTGCCAATAATATTTTATTTTGGGATGGTAATGGAGAAAATCCATATTTTGCTTATTTGGATAAAGCAGATTATATAATTATTACTGAAGATAGCGTATCAATGATAAGTGAAGCTATTGCCATTGGTAAGCCTATTTTTATTATAAGACTTGAAGGTGGAGCAAAACGGCTTAATTCATTTCATGCTAATCTAAAGAATAAAAACTTGGTCAAAGATTTTGAAGGTAAATTAGAGAAATATATTTACACGCCTTTAAATGACACTATTATGGTCGCAAATGAAATTAAAAAATTAATGAAGGAATATAGAAAAAATGTCTGAAACTAAACACACGAAAAATTTAATTATCGGTTCTGGCCCTGCTGGATATACTGCGGCGATTTATACTGCTCGTGCTAATCTATCCCCTGTTCTAATATCAGGAGATCAGCCAGGTGGACAAATGACCACAACAACCGAAGTTGAAAACTACCCTGGATTTGCAGATGTTATCCAAGGTCCATGGTTAATGGATCAAATGAAAGCCCAAGCAGAGCATGTTGGTACAGAAATGATTAGCGACATGGTTACAGAAGTTAATTTAAATTCAGTACCAAAAACTGCGAAAACTGCATCAGGCGTTGAATATACTGCGGATACAATCGTAATTGCAACTGGCGCGCAAGCAAGATGGTTAGGCTTAGAATCAGAAGAGAAATTCAAAGGATACGGAGTATCAGCATGTGCAACATGTGATGGTTTTTTCTATAAGAATGAAGAAGTTTTAGTTGTTGGTGGTGGTAACACTGCTGTTGAAGAAGCTTTATTCCTAACTAATTTTGCCAAAAAAGTAACATTAATCCACAGACGTGATGAATTACGAGCAGAGAAAATCTTACAAGATAGATTATTAAAAAACCCAAAAGTAGAAGTTTTATGGGATACAGTATTAGAAGAAGTTATAGGCCTAGAACCGGGTGAAGGTGAGCCGGCCGAAATTGGTGTTAACGGTTTTAAATACAAAAACTTGAAAACTGGTGAAGTAAAAGAACAAACAGTAAAAGGCGTATTCATTGCAATCGGACATGATCCAGCAACCAAACTTTTCAAAGGTCTAGTAGAAATGGATGATGAAGGTTATATCATCACAAAACCAGATTCAACTGAGACAAGCATCCCAGGCGTATTTGCCGCAGGTGATGTTAAAGACAAAATATACCAACAAGCAGTAACTGCTGCTGGTATGGGTTGTATGGCAGCATTAGAAGTTAATGATTATATTTCAAACTTGGAAGATGAAAATACTTAAAAGATAAGAATAAATGTCTTATTTTTATCTTTTCATCACATTGAGTACATAGTTACGAGCCTTGCAGGAAAAGTAAGAATGTTATGAATACGTGTAGGGTTAATGTAGAAAATATAACGATAGAACTATTTTTTATAATAAATAAAGATACGGATATTGCTTAATGAATAAAAAAGCAGCCATATTTCATGGTAGTGGCGGTACAGAAAACAGCTATTGGATTCCGTGGTTAAAAGATCAATTACAAGATAATGGTTTTGAACTATGGACTCCATCTTTAACTATTGATAATGGACCAGTTGATTTAAATCTTTGGCAGAAAGAAGTTGAAGAACAATCACCATATTCAGATTTCGATCTGATGATTGCTCATTCTTCTGGCGTACCGCTTATCATGAAATTGCTTTCATCTAAATTTACAACAAAACATGCAATTTCTGTCGCTGGCTATATGCAAGCAATAGAAACCACACCACCAGAAAAAATTAGCCAGTTAAATAATTTTAATATTCCAAACATAAAAAATAATGGTAA
>CALDHH010000043.1 GCA_937941575.1 uncultured Alphaproteobacteria bacterium
TTTGTAAAAATAATCAATTGATTTCAATAGAAGGATCACCAAGAAGAACTGATTATTTTGATTGTAGCTTCAACCAATTACCATCCCTAATTGGTGGCCCAGAAATTGCAGATAAATTTAATTGTATGTTTAACAAATTAATTTGCTTAGAGGGATCACCAAGACAAGTTAATACAATCTATTGCAGAGAAAATCCGAGGCTTTCATTATATGGTCTACCCGATAAATTTAAGCGAATAGTAGCAAATAATAAAGGCTCGTATACAAATCTCGCAATGATCCCAGCAGATTTATTAGTAAAACCAAGATCAAAGCTAATAAAAGCTAATAAGAAATATAATCGTCCTAGAATATAGAAATAATTATTTCTTTATTAAGCTTTTGCAGCTGCATCCAATTGTAAATCAGCCAATTTTGACATTCTTTTAACGAAAGCAGTTGGATCAGTTAGGCTTTCACCTTCAATGATTTTTGCCTGATCCAATAATAACCAAGCAGTATCATTTAAAATATCTTCATTACCATCATTGGCAACCACAGATTTTAATTTCTTAATAACTGAATGATTTTCATTGATCTCTAAAACACGTTTTGAAAGTTCTTCATATCCTGCGCTATTTTTAAGCATTCTCTCCATATGCATATCAACTGCACCATCTTGTGCAACTAAACATACTGGACTTTCAACTAATCTATTTGAATAACGAACATCATTTACTTCTTCTTTTAAGATTTCTTTGATTTTCAGTAATACTGGATCATTATTTTCTTTAACATCTTCTTTTTTTGCTTTTTCAGCTTCTTTTATTTCTTTTTCAGTTTTACCAATATTTTCAAGTTCGCTTTCACCTTTAGTAATTGATTTAAAAGTTTTGCCATCATAATTGAAAGCAACTGGCAGCCAATATTCATCAATTGCATCAACCATTAATAAAACTTCTACGCCTTTGGCTTTGAAACCTTCTAATTGTGGGCTTTTGCGTAGGGATTCAATATCTGTTCCAGATAGGTAATAAATATGTTCTTGGCCTTCTTTCATTCTTGATACATATTCTTCGAATGAAACCAAATTGTCAAAATCAGATGAATAAAATCTAACAACTTTATTTAAATCTTCTCGATATTGATGGGCGTCATATAGACCTTCTTTAACCACTGGACCAAATAAATCCCAGAATTCAGCAAATTTATCAGGTTCATTTTCAGCCATTTTTTGCAGCTCTTTTAAAACTTTTTTAGTAATCGCTTGGCTAATTTTACTTACTACTGGATTATTTTGGAGCATTTCACGGCTGATATTTAATGGTAAATCTTCACAATCAACCACACCTCTTAAAAATCTTAAGAATGGCAGAATTAAACCCTCTACTCCATCAGTAATAAATACGCGTTTCACGTATAGGCGGATCGAGTTTTCACGTTTCGGATCATATAAATCAAATGGTTTCATAGTTGGGATAAAGATAAGATTTGTATATTCAATCACCCCTTCCGCGCGCCAATGCATTGTTAGCCAAGGTGCATCGAATTGCATTCCTGGATTAACATGGCCATAAAATTCATTATATTCTTCTGTCGTAATATCCGATTTTGGACGCATCCAAATTGCTGATGCTTTATTAATTGGCTCGGCATCATCGGCATCACCAAAGATAATTGGGAAGCTAATATGATCAGAATATTTTTTAATAACTTGTTTTAATTTCTCTTCTAATAAAAACTCGCTCGCATCATCTTTTATATGCAAGGTAATTTCTGTACCGACATCATCTTTAATTACTTCATCAATTGTATAACCAGTAACCCCATCTGATACCCATTTCCAAGCCTTATCATCGCCAGCTTTTTTAGATATTACTTCAACATTACCCGCCACCATGAATGATGCATAAAAACCAACCCCAAATTTACCAATTAAATCTAGCTTTTCGTCCTTATCAGCATTCTCAGACACGGCTTTTGCAGTTCCAGAATGAGCAATAGTTCCAAGATTGGCAATAAGATCATCATAATCCATCCCAATACCATTATCTTTAATAGTTAGAGTTCTAGCATCTGTATCCAAACCAATTCTAATTTTATATTCTGGATTATCTGTAACCAAGTCTTTATTGGTCAGACCCAAATAACGACGACGATCACAAGCATCAGATGAGTTAGAGATAAGCTCACGCAGGAATACTTGCTTATCTGAATATAGGGAATTTGCAACGATATCTAAAAGACGGCTTACTTCGGTCTGAAATTCTTTTTTCTCAGTCATGATTATACTTCCTCTAAAATCAAAAATTAATATATAAAGAAAGCTATATTATCTGCCAAAAAAATCAAGTTTTTATTTAAAGAGTAGCGGATTTTTTTGCATCAGTACTAGTCTGATATAATCTTTTGCGTTTGGCATCAAGTAAGATTTTGACCTCATTTTTAACCTTCGACCATTCTTTATCTAATGCCGGCAAACCTGATGGGATACATCTTTTGGCAATTTTCTTATTTTCAGATAATTTCTTTGATGCGATTCGCAATTGACCATGAGCTAAAAGACCAGTTCCAAGATTAGCCATCGATCCATCTAATTTCTCAATATTTGCCAAAGCTTGTGATAAAAATAATTGTTTTAATCTTGGTGATACGAAGCGTAATTCTTCATCACTATTACCCATTATTTCAATTTGAATTAATAATTTTTTAATATCAGAATTAAATTCTTCCTCAACATCTTTGAGTGTCATTGGGTTTGAGCTTGCTTCTCTGATCGTGCTTAATAAATAAGCTGCCAATACATCACATTTATTATCTTCTGAATATTGGCTTAAAATACTTGCCGTTGGAACGATTGTTTTTTCGATAATATCATCAATTGATTGTGCTTTTGCAAATTTGGTGACGTATTTTTCAAAGGCTTTTCTTAAATTTTGGCTCTGTTGAGGTAATCCACTTTTTTCGTATTTCATATTAATGCTCCTATATTTGATAAATTATAGCTAAAACCTACACTCAGGCTCAGCTTATGTCAAGATTTATTTAAGATAGTTTAGACCCATTTACAACATTTTTATCTGGAGTTACCAACCAGACATTATTCTCTTCATCATGATAGCCCAAGACCAAAACCTCTGACATAAAATTACCAATCTGTTTAGGTGGTAAATTCACAATGGCTGATACTTGTTTGCCAATTAAATCTGCCGAATTATAATTCGTTATCTGAGCAGAAGTTTTCTTAATCCCAATCTCAAATCCAAAATCGATTTTTAATTTATATGCTGGATTTCTAGCCTCTGGAAATTCAGATACTTCTAATATTGTACCCGATCTTATATCGATCTTTAAAAAATCTGCAAATTCAATATTACTCATGGATATAACCTATTTATGATCCATTTATCATCAATTTTCTCTGATATAAATCTGTCATGCAATCTGAACTCTCCCATTTGCCAAAATTCAATTTGCTCTGGAACAACCCTAAACCCACCCCAGTTTTCTGGCCTTGGAACTTCATCTGGATATTTTTTATCTACTTTATCCAAGCGATCTATAAAAACTTTACGACTTTCTAATATTTGCGATTGTTTCGATGCCCAAGCCCCAAGCTGGCTTTTTCTAGGCCTAGTTTTAAAATATGCATCAGATTCATTAGGCGATATTTTCTCAACCGATCCAGTTACCCGAACCTGTCGTTCCAGCTCTTCCCAAAAAAAATTCAGCTCAACAATCGGATTTTCGATCAGATCTTTACCCTTATTGCTATTATAATTAGTAAAAAAGACAAAACCTTGCTTCGATATATCTTTTAAATAAACAATTCTAACCGATGGAATACCGTCCAAACTTGAACTAGCCAACGCCATTGGAATTTCCTTTAAACCAAGCTTATCCCTTGCCTCATCCAACCAATTTGTAAAAAAATTAATTGCATTAAAATTAGCATTTTCTATTTCCAAAATTAAAATTCCTTGCTTATCTATATAATTATATTATATTTAGGGTGAATTTATATTTTCAAGCTTACAAACAAAAAGGAATAAAGTCATGAGAAAAATATTAACTGCAATGATCGTTGTAATATCATTTAGCTTAAGTGCCTGTGCAACTGGTACTACAGAAAACAATAACCCTTGGGGAACTGGTACTAAACAAACAATCGGTACAGTAATTGGTGCTGTTGCTGGTGGTGTTGCTGGATCAAAAGTCGGTAAAGGTAATGGTAAACTTTGGGCAACTGGTGCTGGCGCATTACTTGGAACTTTCTTAGGTAGCGAAATCGGTAAATCTTTGGATAAAGCAGATCTAGCTTACGCAAATAGAGCAGTACAACAAGCATATGAAGCTCCATTAAACGAGAAAATTTCTTGGAACAACCCAGATTCTGGTAATTACGGTTCATATACACCAGTAAAAGAAGGTAAAGATAACAATACAGGTTATACATGTCGCCAATACCAACAAACAATCGTTGTTGATGGCCAAGCAGAAACTGCATATGGTACAGCATGTCAACAAGCTGATGGTACTTGGACATTGGTTAATGGATAATTGAAATTAATAAAATAGACACTTAATGTGTCTATTTTATCTTTCAATCACATTGAGTTCATATTTTTAAGTTCGTAAGAACGCAAAAAAGATGATACGAAGACGTGCAGAAATGAATGCCCCGAGAAATTAGCAACTCCAAAGAGAAACTAACCTCAAAGGCAGAATATTAAGAATAACTAAGAATATTTGGCTCCACCCAAATTAAGACGAAAGAGAGTTTAGAATTATCTTCTAAACTCTCTTTTTTTTTACTTTAATCATATGGAGTTAGTAAATTCAGAGCCAATAGATAAAAAAAGAAGAGCCCAAGAAATAAATCTTGAGCTCTTCTTTAAATCAAAATAATAATAATTAACTAGATCATCTAGGTGCTAAACGAACAGCCCCATCTAGTCTAATAGTCTCACCATTAATCATTGCATTCTCACAAATATGCAGAGCAAGACCCGCATATTCTTCTGGAAGACCCAATCTTTTTGGAAATACAGTTGTTGATATAAGACTATCTTGAACTTCTTGTGGCATATTTAATAACATTGGAGTTCCAATTAAACCCGGTGCAATTGTTACAACCCTAATACCAAAACTCGCAAGCTCTCTTGCC
>CALDHH010000044.1 GCA_937941575.1 uncultured Alphaproteobacteria bacterium
GTATTACCAATTTCTTCCAAATCAACTGAGCGTCCAAGTGGTGATGCTTGAGTTGTGTATTTGAATGTATGCCTAGCATTACCGATCACTGCACCTGCCAATGTTCGCATTGGTCCTGCTGAGATTGAATTTACTCTGATACCTTGCTCACCTAGATCTGCTGCTAAATATCTAACAGATGCTTCCAATGCTGCTTTGGCAACGCCCATTACATTATAATTTGGCATTACGCGTTCTGCGCCAAGGTAAGACAGAGTTATTAAACTGCCACCTTCACTCATTAGTTCTTTGGCTCTTTTCGCAACTGATGTGAAAGAAAAGCAGGAGATATGCATTGAATTTAAGAAATTATCCAATGAAGTATCAACGTAATTACCATTTAATTCATTCTTATCTGAATATGCAACTGCGTGAACAACGAAATCTATGCTGCCCCATTCTTTTTTCAATGTATCGAATACGACGTCTAAATCTTCTTCTTTTGATACATCACAAGGGATTACTAGGCTTGAACCTACTGATTCTGCTAGTGGTTTTACACGTTTTCCGAATGCATCTCCTTGATAGGTAAATGCCATTTCTGCGCCTTGAGCATTCAAAGCTTTTGCTATTCCCCAAGCAATTGAGTGATCATTGGCAACGCCCATTATCAGGCCTCTTTTGCCCTTCATTAAATCACCGCTTATTACTGGTCTTTTTTCTTTTGCCATTTTAATTACTCACTATATCTTGAAAATACCAATGAAGCATTGGTTCCGCCGAAGCCGAAGCTATTGGACATTACGTTATTTAATTTTACATTTTCTTCGGTTTTTTGCACAATATTAAAATCAGCCGCGCCTTCATCAAGATCCTCAATATTGGCACTTCCTGCAACAAAATCATTATTCATCATAAGAATTGAATATATCGCTTCTTGTACCCCAGTTGCACCAAGTGAGTGCCCTGTTAGAGATTTAGTTGAGCTAATTCTTGGTGATTTTTCACCGAATACTTCTTTAATCGCACCAAGTTCAGTTATATCACCAGCAACCGTACTTGTTCCATGGGTATTAATATAATCAATATCGCCATCAATATTCTTCATAGCTTCTTTCATACAACGAACTGCACCTTCACCAGATGGTGCAACCATGTTGTAACCATCAGAATTTGCACAATAACCTGTTAATTCAGCATAGATTTTAGCACCACGAGCTTTTGCATGTTCAAGCTCTTCCAATACCAACATCCCAGCACCACCAGCAATCACGAAACCATCACGATTAGCATCGTAAGCACGTGAAGCCTTAGTCGGGTTGTCATTATATTTAGAAGATAAAGCACCCATCGCATCAAATAAGACACTTAGCGTCCAATCTAGCTCTTCTCCGCCACCTGCGAACATTACATCTTGTTTACCCCAAGCAATTTGTTCGGCCGCATTACCAATACAATGGGATGCAGTTGAACAAGCGGAGCTAATTGTGTAATTAATTCCTTTGATTTTAAATGGAGTTGCCAAAGTTGCTGAATTCGTGCTCGACATACATCTTGGTACTTGATAAGGCCCTACTCTTTTTGGTCCTTTTTCCCTTGTTGTATCCGCAGCTAGAATCAAGTTCTTAGTTGATGGCCCACCAGACCCTACGATTAAACCAGATCTTACATTTGATACATCTGATTCTTCCAAACCAGAATCTTCGATTGCTCTATCCATCGCAATATAATTATATGCAGCACCATCGCCCATAAAGCGAAGAACTTTTTTATCAACAAATTCTTTAATATCAATTTTTGGGTCACCATGTACATGGCTTCTAAACCCTAGCTCTGCATATTTCTCTGAGAAAACTATACCAGATTTACTATGTTTTAAAGATTCGATTACGGTCGGTTGGTCATGTCCAATACAGGATACTATACCAATTCCAGTTACAACAACGCGTCTTGTCATTTTAATTCTCACTTAGTTATTAAATTACATTAATGATGGATTCTCAAATAATCCAACTTTCAATCCTTCTGCTTTATATATCTCTTCGCCATCAACCAGAACTGTACCATCGGCGATACCAAGGACTAATCTACGGTTAATTACACGTTTGATATCTAATCTATATGTTACTTTTTTTGCAGTTGGCAATACTTGACCAGTAAATTTAACTTCACCCACACCCAAAGCACGTCCAGAACCTTTTGCGCCTGTCCAACCAAGATAGAATCCTAATAACTGCCAAACAGCATCAAGTCCTAAACAACCTGGCATTACTGGGTCGCCTTCGAAATGGCACTCAAAGAACCATAGGTCAGGATTAATATCAAACTCTGCTTCAATCATACCTTTACCATATGCACCACCTTCTAAGCTTGCATTTTGGATTCGGTTAAACATCAACATTGGTGGCATAGGTAATTTTGCGTTCCCATGTCCAAACATTTCACCCTTTGCACAGGATATAAGCTCTTCATAGCTATAGCTTGGTTTTTGTTCAAATGACATTTATTGCCTCTTTTCTTTATAATTATTTATAAACAAAGTTATATATTTTTAAATATAAAGACTCAAGGGGTAAGTGGAATTTTTAATTGTTATAATGTTTTCATACTGATATATAACTATATATGCCATTAAAAGATATCACATATTTAATATTTTCTCCAAAGCAACAAGACTTGGCCACTATAGATTATCTCTATAAAGAATCTGGTTATAATGATGATATATTAAGCGCATTTAAAGAGATCCCAGAAAATAATATCCGAGCCCATAGAAAACAAACCTTCCTTGCTTTAGAGAATATAATATTAAACATCTTTCCAGATGCAAAGAATATTGAGAAAAGTGACACTAAATATTATATGGAATATATTTTAGATAAAAGACTATATAAGATGCGCATCTTTATAATTTATAATAGCCTGTATCTACATATAGAATATAAAAAATTTAATAGAGATAAAGATAGAGAACAAATCATCAATGACGTTGAGTATATAAGGAATATAATAGCTCAAAATTATAAATTAATAACCATCGCTGATATGGAAGATGATTATAGAGGGGAAATATTATTTGATGGTAATAAAGTTAAAAGATACAATGAGCATAGCTATATAGAAGACCTGCAAAGAAAGCTTGATACTATCCAAACTAAAACTACTAAATCACTAAAATACGCTTTTATTGCTTACCCTGCTTTCATTACCCATTGTATATTACTATGTTATACAAGCTTTATTCTATGTTCATTTGCCAATCAAACCTCAAATGTCTTAAAAGACCTAGATATAGATAAAAGATACCAGCTGGTAATAGAAGAAAAATCAATTGGTAAATATTACCTAGACATCCCTCCCTTTAAACCAGCCATATTCGATGATTATTTTGTCTCGGGCAGAATAGATAATTTAGACTTCAGCACACAATCTGTCTCGGAGCATATTTATAATAACAAAGGAATTGGTAGCTCTATCAATGTATTAAAGACTAACTACTCTAAAGAACCCTATGTAACAGAGCATTATTATAATGGACTATTACCCTATATAGAACATAATGGAACCTATTATAGTTCAGAATTACTTCTATCTATAGCTTGCCTGTTATTTCTAATCTATTATTTGATTTCAATAATAAAGAGAAAGAGCTATATCGAAATAAGTCAGTTTATAGTTAGTGAAGCAAAATCCTATGCCCATATCACTATAATTCCAGCTATTATGTTAGCTCTATACTGTCTCTACCTGAATTGAAGATTTTAATGGCAATTCTAGCTTAATATTACCTGATAATCTTTGCTGAGCCTTGTCGAAATCTATTAAAGCATCAAAATCGCCCCATAATGGCTCTATATGACGTAAATCTTTTAATAGATTATTTTCACTAGATTTGTTGTCTTTTCTGGTTGAGATTACTTTGCTTATATATTCTTTATTCTCTAACAGTTCTTCTGGTACTAAGTTTGCACTTAAACCATAGCCAAAATCTAATATCATATGGGCAGTTATATTATATTTTGAATCGGTACTATCACTTACCGCATTTAACAATATTTCTGGATTAGACTTTATTTCTTCTACTTCTTTAGAAATTGCACC
>CALDHH010000045.1 GCA_937941575.1 uncultured Alphaproteobacteria bacterium
TCACCATCGGTTGGTATTGTACCATCTCTTTGTTGCCCCAGAGAGATAAAGCCAGCTAATTCATCATTATATTCTGCAAGAAAACATGGGTTATTATTTTCTAGTATTATGTTATTCCATTTTTCTTCTTTGATAGCTAAATCAAGATTATCTAAATATTTCTCAGATACAATACCAGAATAAGATTCTCTCCAAGCCTGTATATGCAATGCAGCTAATTGTTTACAATCTTTCAGCCCTATTTTTCTGATCTTAAGCATGATATTACCCCTTAGCATCAATTAGCATTTGTAAGGTTCTGGATGAGAATTCCCTTCTATATAATACATAGGCCACGATTAAACAGATTGGCATTAATAGATAGGGTGATATAAACCAAGAAAGATAGGCGAGAGCGAAGTAATTAGTTCTCAATCCATAATTGAAATGACTAGCAGCGAGATCACATATCTTGGCTGTATTTACTATATAGGCTTTATCTGCTTTGCTAAACTCACCATTATTAACATTTGGTGCTGCGCCGATTAGCATCGAACAGAATGAATATTGACGCATGGACCAAGTGAATTTGAAATAAGCAAAGATGAATATAACGATTAAGATTAATATCTTGATCTCAATTTCTCTGGCTTCAACTGCATTGGTAAATGGCATATCGGATAATACATGCGATACTTCATCGATTGCACCCAAGCTAGTTAATAAACCAGCTATAATGAATAGGGATGTTGAGGCAAAGAAATTCACCATTTTGGATAATGTATCAATTAAGGCAACATCCATTATTCGCTGTTCTCTACCGACTACTTGGCTGACCCATTTTTCTCGGTAAATATGCAAGACAGATGATAAACATACTGTATTTGTGGCTTTTCTTTTCGCATAGATTGTATAACCAATCCAAGTTGATAAAAACCAAGTAAATGCGATTAAGTCTAATGTGTTAAAAATACCCAAAATATATAACTCCTTATAAGCTATCAGCTACCCAAAGTAGCTAAGCTTAACTATTAGACATTATATACAAGATGGCAATTATAATTTTGACTATCTTAAAAATAAAAAACAGAGCTTAAAAATTAATTTAGCTCTGTCATTTAAATTTAAATAATATTTAGACTGATAAATCTACGTTTTGACCCCGACCGCTCGATGGGTCTGGTTGTGATTCCGCAGATGAAGAATTAGATGTTGGATCTACTGCCTCTTCGATTAATTTTGCAACTTGTTGCTGATCTTGGGCGCTATTCTTAACCGCATTTGTGGCTATGCCGACTTGGGTTGCGGTTGTTTGCGCTTGGACTCCTAATGAATTAATTGACATTGATTACCTCTGTTTTTTTTACTACTACACTAAAATACACTACTACATTATTAATCTTATATTATAGTTATTAACAAATGATGAATATCCCCTTTAATTCTTGACATATTCTATTTAGGGTTGTATAGTATATTTGCTATTAAAATAATATCTAAAGGATAATGAAATGAAAAAGAATTTATGGTTCTCTAAAGCAGAAGCAGAGTTAAGTGTTGGTAAAGGTGGTAAAGTTACGAGTGATCACGAAGATGGTGAAAATACCTTTATTATAAATAATGGCTATTGTATAGGAATTGATAAATTCGGTAATTGTTATCAATATAGTCAGGTAAGAAGCGCATATTTAGAGCCACCTGAAGGTGAGCAAGAATTAGTTGTATCTCTTAATGACGAAGATTTTGATGTAATAGTATTAACTAGTGGAGAAGTTAACACTACCATTGCTAAAAAACACGGTATAGAACCAGATATAGATCTAATCAAATCCCGAGTTCTAAATTTTTATGAGCCTATAGGCCTTTCTGTAAAGGATGCTGAAATTATCTCTAAATTTGCTTCTAAGATTACTTTAGATGGAGCTACAAATAAGTCAGCTCATTCAACGGTTAAGCCTAAAAAACTAGACTAATTATTATATGGGCTTATTATATAAGCTTAGGGTGATTATCTAGGAATTGATAAATGAAAAAAAATCTATGGTTCTCTGCAAAGGCATCACAAGAGCAAGCTGATAAAAGCATTAAAAGACAGTGGAATAGTGAAGAGGCTAGAAATATTTTTACCCAAGATGCTGGTTATCTTATTGCGATCGATAAATCAGGTTGTCTTTATCAATATACTAAGATGAGCAATGATGATGGTTATTATTCGCCCAAAGATAAAGATGATTATAAATTGGTAACATCACTTAAAAGAGAAGATTTCGATATACTTATATTTTCAAACGGTCAGGTAAATAAAAAGATTGCCGATAAATTTGATCTTGCGCCAAATTTAGACGCTATTAAATCTATTATTCCAAATTTCTATGATACCGCTACCTTTTTTTCTTTTCCTGAAACAGTTAAATTTAATCAAAATCTTGCCAAAGCTAAGCCATTAAAGATGGATAAATACTAGATCACTTATATTGCTGGACTTGACAAGAATTGAAGATCTGCTATAATTATGTAATTAAGTAAAGTAATTTTATAATTAAGACAAAATATATAATTAAAAAGATTTTTTAAGGATTTGAAGTGATGAGAAAATATTTATGGTTCTCGAGAGAGCTAACGCAAGCAAACTCAGATATTGGTTTAATGACCAAACAAGAACAATCAAACGTAACAGATTTACAATCTAGGCTAAGAATATCACAAGGATATGGTGTTGTTATTGATAAAGACCTAAATTTCTATCAGATATCCACTCTTAATTCAGATAAAAAAAGCTGCCCCAAAGAGAAAGATTGTAAAATGATTGCCCATCTTGAGGAAGAAGATTTTGATGTGATCGTGTCTTTGAGTGGTAGAATTGATAAGAATATTGCCAAAAAATATGGTGTTAAGCCTGATCTAGCATCAATTAAATCCAAAATCCCAAATTTCTATGAACCAAGACCTGTTGGACCTTCTAGCCTTAGCTTGAATGATAGTTTAGATATCAAAAAATCGAAGAGAAGTAAGCAGTAGAAATATAATTTTCAAACCTTATTCTGAATCTCAATATGTTGAATTTTATCTTTATGGATTACTATATATTCAATCCCTAAGCTTTGTATTTTATTGCCTTGTTTAGGAATTCCGCTGAATGTGAAATCTATTTTTATGATATTTGGTTTTATCTCATCAGATCTTATAATATCCCAGTTTAATTCCTCGAAACTATTGTGGAAATTGCTCATCATTGTCATGATTTGATCTTTACCAAGGAATATTCCAGTATTAGCAGAGCTATAAGTTGAGCTATCGGTAAATAGCTCAGTTATTGACTCCATATCACTTATATTGATAGCTCAAAATATCTGAGAGCTAGATCTAATGCGGAGCTCATTTAAATATCTGCATAAATATGAGTTTCAGTTTCCGCACCACCATGAGTAACTGCGCCATATCTTGCCGGCCCAACTAATTTTGAATATTTTGCGATTGCACCGGATTGATAATTATTTTTATGTGGTACCCATTCCCCTTTGCGTTTGATTAGGTCAGCATCGCTGATCTCAACATCCAATGTACCATTAACGGCATCAATATTTATTATATCGCCATCTCTGATATGGGCGATCATACCGCCCTCGGTTGCTTCTGGTCCGATATGACCAATACAGAAACCACGTGTTCCACCAGAAAATCTACCATCAGTTATCAATGCAACTTTCTCACCCATACCTTGACCATATAATGCGGCGGTGGTGGATAACATTTCTGGCATACCAGGGGCACCTTTTGGTCCAACATATCTAATTACTAAGACATCGCCTTCTTCATATTGTTTCTTCTGAACGGCATTGAAAGCTTCTTGTTCTGTATTGAAACATCTGGCTTTACCAGTGAATTGTAATCTTTCCATACCTGCAATTTTAACGATTGCACCATCTTCGGCTAAATTACCTTTTAAGACAGTAACCCCACCATTTGGTGATCTTGGTTTATCGGCTGGATAGAATACATCTTGTTCAGTATTGAATTTTACATCAGCAAGTCTCTCAGCAATGGTCTCGCCAGTTACGGTAATACAATCACCATGTAGCAAGCCATTATCCAACATGGTTTTCATCATCATTGGCACGCCACCGTTTTTAAATACATCAGCCATAGTATATTTACCACCTGGCATCAGATCAGCAATCAATGGTGTTTTCTTAAATATCTCACCAATATCGAATAGATCAAATTTTATGCCTGCTTCATGAGCCATGGCTGGTAAATGTAGTCCTGCATTGGTTGATCCACCTGATGCGGCGACTACTGCGGCGGCATTTTCAAATGCTTTTAATGTACAGACATCTCTTGGTCGGATATTTTTTGCCAATACATCCATTACTGATGCACCTATATTATAGGCGATATCTAATCTCTCACCACTTATCGCAGGGGCGGATGCAGAATTATTTATTGTAAGACCAATTGCCTCCGAGATAAATGCCATGGTATTTGCAGTAAATTGACCACCACAAGCACCTGCACATGGGCAAGCTCTGCATTCTATTTCTCGTAAATCTTCATCGGATAGATTACCAACTGCGTTCTCGCCTACTGCTTCGAATACATCGACAATGGTTAAATCTTTACCTTTATAATTACCGGGCATTATTGAGCCACCATACATAAAGACTGATGGTACATTTAAACGTAACATCGCCATCATCATCCCCGGTAATGATTTATCACAACCTGCAATCCCAACCAGTGCATCATAACAATGCCCACGCATGGTAAGTTCAACGGAATCCGCAATTAAATCACGTGATGGTAGGGAAGATTTCATACCTTCATGCCCCATGGCAATACCATCGGTTACTGTAATTGTAGTGAATTCACGCGGAGTACCAGCATTATCCATTACTCCAGCTTTTACCCTTTGAGCATGTTCAGATAATGATATATTACAAGGTGCAGCCTCATTCCAACAAGTGGCAACTCCGATAAAAGGCTGATCAATTTCTTTGTCACCAAGACCCATTGCACGGAGCATAGATCTCGCAGGGGCTGAACGTGCACCTTCGGTTACATGTCTTGATGGAAGTTTACTTTTATCTGTCTTTGTCATTTTTAAGATGCCCCAATTAATTGCATTATTTTTCTATATCAAATAATGCAATATAATCAGTATAATCTGCAAGTCTTATCTAAAAACTATTTTGTCCTGTTTGGTGAACTACCGTAGGTCTATCCCAACCAGTTTTTATTTTGGCTTTTTTATGATGACTATCAACTTCAACTCCAGCATTGGCGATAAGTCTGGTCTTCTTCCCAGCATGGCCATTAATGTCAATCGCAGGATCTGTATCATGTCTATATTCTAACCCAACAGCAAATCGGGTAACCTTAATATATTTTTCACACGCTAAAGGTTGTATTTCTGGAAGGATATAACAGCTCGTACTTTCATCTGCCCAAAGGGTTTCTCGGTAAGCAGTCTCTCTTAAAGTATGAAATTCTTCTTGTAATTTTACTTTAACTTCTGAACCTTCACCTAAATTACCATTTAAAACAAATTTTCCATGTTCTAAATATATATCAACATCTTCTGGAATATCACCATTAACGGTTAGGCTACCGTAATAGCTGTAATCTTCACCTGATTTCAAACCATTTGAATGGATGGTCAGATGATTACCAAATTTGGGATTCTCATTACTTAAAGTTTCAAAAAGCTCAATTCTTTCTTGAGTTCCTTGTAGCCATTCATCAGGTGAATCTGGGCCTAATGGAATTGGGTCCTTAAAACACGCGACTAAGCCAAAGGACAAAGCTACAATTGATAAGTTTTTATAAAATTTCGAATACATTTTTCTACTCCACTTGATGATTTAATTTCAAGTGGAGTATAGAATATTATTTAAAATATGTCAATCTTTTATTTAAGCTGCTTTTTTATCTTTTTCTGTACCTAACCAAGGCATCATTGAGCGCAGCTTTTTACCAACAGTTTCAATTGGATGTTTTGCCCAATCATCTCTTTGACCGTTAATGCCTTTGCGTCCAGTTTTATAATCATTGATGAATTCATCAGTGAATTTACCAGATTGAATATCATCTAAGACATGTTTCATATGTTTTTTGATATCTTCAGTGATAATTCTTGGACCTGCAACATAATCACCATATTCAGCAGTATTGGAAATTGAATCGCGCATTTTCTCAAATCCACCAGCATAAATTAAATCAACGATTAGCTTCATTTCATGCACAGTTTCAAAATAAGCCATCTCTTCAGAATATCCAGCTTCGGTTAATGTCTCAAATCCAGCTTTCATTAAACAAGTGATACCACCACATAAAACCGCTTGTTCACCAAATAAATCAGTTTCGCATTCGTCTTTAAAATTAGTCTCAATTATACCAGAACGACCACCACCAATTGCAGATGCGTATGACATGCCAAGTTCACGGGCTGTACCAGTTGCATCTTTATGAATTGCAAGTAGACATGGAACACCAGCGTCTCGGTTATATTCTGCACGGACTAAATGACCCGGGCCTTTTGGAGCAACCATTATTACATCCAAGTCTTCTCTTGGTTTAATAAGGTCAAAATGGATGTTTAAACCATGGGCGAATAATAAAGCTGCACCTTGTTTTAAATTTGCTTCTAAATCATTTTTATATAGATCACCTTGATTTTCATCTGGTGCCAAGACCATTACCACATCGGCCCATTTCGCCGCATCGGCTGGGTTCATAACTTCAAAACCATCTTTTTTTGCAATTGCAATGCTGTTTGAGCCATCACGTAGGGCGATTATTACATTATTAACACCACTATCACGCATATTTTGTGCATGGGCATGTCCTTGTGATCCATAACCGATTACGGCAACTTTTTTGCCTTTGATGATGTTTAAATCCGCGTCTTTATCGTAAAATACTTGCATTAAGATTTCTCCTCTTGTTTTAAAATTTCTTCGAATGGTGAATAGCTAGAATTTATCATACCAGCTGTTCCCGTTTTAACTACTCCCGCTAAACCCAGCGGTTTTAATAGAGATATTAAAGTCCTTATTTTCCTTGGAGCTCCACTAATCTCAATTATAAAAGTATCATCGGCACCATCTACTACATGGGCTCTGAAACTATTGGCTATGGTTAAGGCTTCTAATCTTGCTTGCCCTTTTGCTCTGATTTTAATTAATGCCAATTCTCTAATGACACGGTCTTTACTATTGCTGACATCAATTACGCAATGGATATCAATTAATCTCTCCAATTGCCTTTTTATCTGCTCAATTACTTTATTTGTGCCACGAGTGGTGATTGTTATACAAGATATACCACGCTCAACATCGATATTATCGGCTGATAAGCTATCAACATTATAATTTCTGGCTGAAAATAATCCGATTACTCGGGCTAATGTACCAGTTTTATCACGGGCTAACATGGTTAATACATGTCTTGTATCAGCCTCTCCATTATCGGGTGGAATTGGGTAATGGCTTATTTGTTCGATTGCGTCTAATTCTTGATTTTCCATTTTTATACCTTTGCTAAACCTTCTTCACTTGTCTCTGGAATTGGGTCTTCATTTAATATCATTTCATTATGAGCAGCCCCTGATGGGATCATCGGGAAACAGTTTTCTTGTTTTGTAACTAGAATATCAACAATGACTGGGCCTTTATGGGCAATCATTTCATCAATCACGCCATCAAGCTCACTTAATTTTTCGGCTCTAAGTCCTTTTGCACCATATGCTTCGGCCAGTTTTACAAAATCGGGTAGGGCATCGCTATAGCTCTCAGAATATCTACAACCATGATTTAATTCCTGCCATTGCCTAACCATTCCCATCCATTTATTATTAATAATAAATACTTTTAAGGGTAGGTTATATTGCACGGCGGTTGATATTTCTTGCATAGTCATTTGAATGGATGCTTCACCTGCGACATCGATTACTAAACTATCAGGATGGGCAACTTGAACACCAACCGCTGCTGGTAATCCATATCCCATTGTGCCTAAGCCACCAGAGGTCATAAATCTATGTGGAGTTGGAAATTTGATATATTGAGCCGCCCACATTTGGTGCTGACCAACTTCGGTTGTGATATAGAAATCTTTTTCTTTTATCTTTTGATATAAGCGATCAATTGCATATTGTGGCTTAATATCTTCATTATCTTGTATATAACCAAGTGAGTCTTTTTCTCGCCAAGTATTTATTTGATCCCACCATGGTTTTAATTTCTTATCTTGAGATTTGATTGATTTTTTATCCCAGATTTTCTTCATCTCTAATAATATTTCAGCAGCATCACCGATAATCCCAATATCAACAGCTATATTCTTATCAATAGAAGTTTGATCAATATCGATATGGATTTTTTTGGCAAATGGGGCGAATGCTTCTATCCGGCCAGTAACTCGGTCATCAAATCTAGCTCCAATATTAATTAAAACATCACAGCCATGCATCGCCATATTTGCTTCATAAGTACCATGCATTCCTAACATACCTAAAAATTGTTCATCTTCTCCGGGATAAGCCCCAAGTCCAAGTAAGGTATTTGTGATTGGAAAGCCAGTTGCTTTTACTAGTTCAACCAAAGTTTTAGATGCTTTAGCACCAGAATTAATAATCCCACCACCAGTATAGAATACCGGCTTAACCGCATTTTCCATTAAATCAATTGCTTGTTGTATCTTATCTAAATCTGGTTTCGCTTTTGGGTGGTAACTTGGGATATATGATTTTTTTGAATCATTATACTCGGTTTTTGCCAATTGGATGTCTTTTGGGAAATCGATTAATACTGGACCCGGTCTTCCCGTGGTTGCGATTTGAATTCCCTGTTTAACAGTCTCTTCAACTTCGTTTACGTCTTTTACCAGATAATTATGTTTGGTACATGATCTGGTTAGGCCAGTTGCATCAGCTTCTTGGAAAGCATCGGTTCCAATTAATGCGGTTGGAACTTGCCCAGATATACAAAGAACAGGCACGGAATCCAATAATGCATCTGTTAAGCCAGTAATCGCATTTGTAACCCCAGGACCAGATGTAACAAGGATCACACCAAGTTTACCAGTTGATCTGGCATATCCTTCGGCTGCATGGGCTGCACCTTGTTCATGTCTTACTAATATATGTTTGAAATGTTCATCATTATATATTGCATCATAAATTGGGAGCACTGCCCCACCCGGATAACCAAATATTGTATCAACCCCACAATCTTTTAAAGATTGCAATAATATCTCTGCACCGTTTAACATTTTTTTATTTGCCATTTTTATTTATTTTTCCTTTTAAACCCTATATCTTAAACTGTAGTAATTTTTATCGATTTGGGTCAAGCAATAATGAAGAATAATACAGATAAATTAGTTGAAGAAATATTAAGAGCCAGAACAAGAATCTATAAAGTTAATAAACCAACTCCATTAGATAAGTTTAATCTGGATAATATTGATGCAAATATATATTTAAAGCGCGAAGACCTATCTTCGATAAACGCATATAAATGGCGGGGTGCGTATAATGCAATTACCATGCTACCTAAATGTGATTTGAAAAAGGGAGTAGTTGCAGCCTCGGCTGGCAATCACGCCCAAGGTGTGGCGATATCGGCAAAGATGCTTGAAATCAAGGCCAAAATATATATGCCAAAATCAACGCCCAAGATAAAACAAAAAGCGGTTGAGAAACATGGCGGTGGTTATGCAGAGATTATTTTAATTGGCGATACTTATAATGAAGCATCGGATGCGGCATTGAAATATGCAGAAGAAAATCAGATAGCTTATATTCATCCATTTGATAATCTATACACAATTGCAGGACAGGCAACAATTGCGGATGAGGTGATATTATCAGGAGTTGATAATCTTGATTACGCATTTATTCAAATCGGTGGCGGTGGAATGATTGCTGGTATGTGCGTATGGTTAAAAATTCATTATCCAGATATTAAAATCATTGGGGTTGAAGGCAAAGACCAAGATTCAATGAAACAATCTTTGGAGCAAGGTAGACTTGTAACTTTGGATGAGGTTGACCGGTTCTGCGATGGTACTGCGGTTAGAACTCCGGGTAAGCTATGTTTTGAATTCTGCCAAGGCAATGTTGATGAAGTAATCACGGTTAGCAATGAAGATATTTGTTCAGCGATTGAGAAATCTTGGGAAAATGGTCATTTCATTCCAGAACCATCTGGGGCAATGGGAATTGCAGGTTTAATTAAATATTCTGAAAGCCATGATTTAACTGATAAAAACTTACTTACAATAGTAAGTGGCTCGAATATGGATTTCAGCAAATTACGTGTAATCGCCGCCAATTCATCAATTGGATCAAATAGACAAAAATATTTCAGATTTGAAATTGGTGAGAAAAATGCAAGCTTGCTTGATTTAATCAATACATATTTTGCTGATATAAATATAAGCGCATTCCAATATGGCAAAACCTCTGATGATAAAGCCTTTCCAGTAATTGCTTTTGATGCAGAGCCAGAAGCGATGGCGGAATTGAAACTTAATTTAGATCAAAGCAATATTAACTTTTCTGATATTACTGGCGATGCCGATATTCAATATCGCATTATCAATTATAACTCTTCCAAATTCAAAAACCCGATATTCATGCATATCGATTTTGCAGAACGAGAAGGCGCTTTGCGTGAATTATTAAAGAACACTTCCAAAATATCAAATATCTGTTATTTCAATTACTTCTATACTGGTGAAGTTGTTGGTCGAGCATTAATGGGCTTTGAATTTGATGATATATCAAAACAAGCTGAATTAATCGATATCGTATCCAAATCTTCAGTGACTAGTAGATTGGTTGATGATGAAGTGTTGAAACGTTTAATTATGTAGTGGGGTTATAATGCATACTCATAATTTATCAAGATTAGTTATCTTGTCTAATGATTATATATTGCTAGCTAAGGCAAAGATGGAAAATGGCGAGGAGTTTTATTTTCTTCCCGGTGGTCATGTTGAATATAATGAAGCCATTAAAAATGCCGCTATCCGAGAATTGAAAGAAGAGATGGGGGTTGATGCTAAGGATGTTCATGAAATTAAGTTAATCGGGGTGTTTGAAACATCTTGGGGTAACAAAGAAAACCCACATCATGAAATTAATTTTATTAGCAAATGCAATATAGGTACTTTAAATTGTGATAGAGATGTAATATCACAAGAAGATCATTTATCTTTTGAATGGAAAAAACTGAATGAGTTAGATGCGGTTCATTTATTGCCAAAAGATTTTAAAAATTTAATTCCTGAATGGATTGCTAAAAATATTAATGAAAGTCATTTCTTTAAGTCAAATTTTAATATCTAGTTCTTTATGTTCGGCTTAATTATGTAATATTATTACAAAACAAGATTGACTTTTGTCATTTTATAACTTAAAACATCTGTAAACATATAATGAAAAGGTAGTATTAATGAAAAAAGCAAATTTAGATATTTTCTTCGAAAATTCCGACCTGTCTCCTAAGAAATTAGCAGAGATGGTTAAAAAGGGTCTAGAAGGTTCCGATTATGGCGAATTTTATCAAGAAGTGGTTGAAACAGAATCAATTTCAAAAGATAAAGGTCAATATACTAATATATCATCAGGGACTTCAAGTTCTGGATTTGGTTTCAGAGTTGGGCATGAAGAAAATGTTGGCTATTCTTATTCAAGTATTTTCAATGAAGAATCTGTGCAAGAATCAATAGATCAAGCAAGAAAAGTTCTAACTATCGGTAAAAGCTGTGTTAAAACTCCGCCATCATCACGGGTTAATAATGAAGAATTATATCCGCAAATTAACCCGCTTGATGGGATTGGTCTGGAAGATAAAATCAAAAAAATTGATGAGATTGAAGCCTATATCAAAAGCCTTGATTCAGGGATAAGTAATATTTCATTAAGCTATTCAGCTGTTTCAAAAGACGTACATGTGATGACGGATGATGGTGTATCAATGACTGATAAACGTCCAATGACTAGCTTATATATCGGTATCATGGTTACTAATGAAAAAGGTGAAAGTGAAACTGGATACGCCCTTGTTGGTGGTCGAGTTGGATGTAAGGATGTATTTAATCAGGCCGCATATAAAGAGGCTGCGGATAAAGCATTAAAACAAGCTCAAACATTATTAATAGCGGAAGAAGCACCGGCTGGTGAAATGGATGTTGTTTTAAGTAATGGTTGGTCAGCTGTATTATTACATGAAGCAGTTGGACATGGTTTGGAAGGCGATTTTAACCGCAAAGATATATCAGTATATAGCGGTAAAATGGGTCAAAAAGTTGCAGCCGATGAGGTTACAGTTATCGATCAGGGTGATATGGCTGGCGAAAGAGGTAGCTTGCATTTTGATGATGAAGGTACAAAAACTCAGAAAAATGTACTTATTAAAGATGGTGTTCTAACAGGTTATATTCATGATAGACAATCGGCCCAATTAATGGGTGAGAAACTAACTGGAAATGGTCGTCGTCAAAGTTATGAATATTTACCAATGCCAAGAATGACTAATACTTATTTTGGCAATGGTACGCATGATCCAAAAGATATTATTAAATCAGTTAAAGATGGTTTGTATATCTCGGACATGGGTGGTGGTCAGGTTGATATTACATCTGGCAAATTTAACATGGTTGCAACGCTTGCATATCGTATCCGTGATGGAAAAATTTGTGAACCTGTTAAGGGTGCAACATTGGTTGGTGATGGTTTAACTGTTATTCAAACAATTGATATGGTTGGTAATGATTTAAAATTAGAAAAATCATCTGGTTCTTGTGGCAAAAACGGGCAATCGGTTCCTGTTGGTTGTGGACAGCCTACTATTAAAGTTAAAAAAATGACCATCGGTGGCACAAAATAATCTGGAGATATTAAAATGACAAAAAGAATTCAATTCGAAACAAAAGCCAAAAAAATTGCCAAAGAACTTATGGATTATGCCATGAATGAAGGCAAGGAATTTGGTATTACTGATGCTGTAATATCCGTATCACAATCATCAGATCAAGATAATTCGATTGAAGATGGTAATGTTACAGAAGTTGTATCGGGTACGTCTTTAAGAATAAGTGTACGTCTGTACGCGGGTGATAAAACATTATCTTTCAGCAAAAATACCCTTGATGTTGATAAAATAAAATCTGGTATCTTACAAAATATGAAGATAATTCATATTGTGCCAGAGAATGCCGATAAAAGATTACTTGCCAAAGAAGATGTATATAAAGGTGAAGTTGAAGATCTGGACGTATATGATGAGAATGATGTAAGCCAAGAAGATATGATTGCGTATGGTAAAGAGATGGAAAAATCTGCCTTTGCTGTGGATGGTGTGAAAACTGCAAGATCAGCATCAGTTTCAAAAAATATAAGTCATGGCGTTTTAATTGCAAGTAATGGCATTGATAAAGCATCGCATGCAACAATGCATAATGCGAGTATCTCTGCAATTGCGGAAGATGATAATGGCATGGAAATTGACTATGATTATAGCTCTGCTAGACATTTTTCTGACATGAAAACTGCAAGTGAAATTGGAAAGCAAGCTGGTATAAATGCTGTATCGAAATTGGATAGTGTCCTGCCTGATACTGGTGAAATGCCAATAATTTTATCACAAGATGCTGCCCGTACATTTTTTGGATCTGTATTCTCTGCAATTGATGGTACTGCGGTATATCGAGAGGCCACTTTCTTAAAAGATAAGATGGGTGAGCAAGTAATGAGTGAAGAA
>CALDHH010000046.1 GCA_937941575.1 uncultured Alphaproteobacteria bacterium
TATCTTTTATCCATTTATCTCTAATCTTATTTAGAAAAGACTATACTCCGAGCTTCTCATGCAAATCGGAACTAGCCGTTGTGTATTGAAAACGTAATTTTCTATCCGGATAAATATATTTAAATGCGACTTGTGCCATTAATGCTGATTCATGGAAGCCTGATAATATCAATTTTAACTTACCCGGATAATGATTAATATCACCAATTGCAAAAATTGATGGGATTGAAGTCTCAAATTTTTCTGTATCAACTGGAATTAGATTCTCATGTAAATTTAAGCCGAAATTGGCAACGGGGCCAAGTTTCATAGTTAAGCCATAAAATGCCAAGAAATTATCGCATTCAACTTCAAACTCACTTTTGTCTTTCAATCTCAAAGTAACCGATTCTAAAACCCCATTATTACCATTTAATGATACGGCTTGGGCGATATGCAAGTTCATTTTATCTTGTTCAACTAATGCTCGCATTTTATTGACACTATCTGGAGCAGCCCTGAACTGATCACGCCTATGCGTTAGAGCAATAGTTTTGGTAAGTGGCTCAAGATTAACCAACCAATCAAGGGCAGAATCTCCACCACCCGCAATTAATAGTTTTTTACCTTTAAACTTCGCCATATCACGCACAGAATAGAATACAGATTTACCTTCAAACTCTTCGATATTCTTAATTGGTGGTTTTTTAGGCATGAAACTACCGCCACCAGCCGCAATTATTATTACGGTGGCTTCAATAATTGTACCTATATCAGTAGTTACTTGCCATTTACCATCATCTGTTTTTTTAATCTTCTCTGCCATTTGGTTTAAATGGAATTTTGGATTAAATGGCTTTATTTGTTCCATTAGATTATCAGTTAGTTCTTGCCCAGTTACTATTGGCAATCCCGGAATATCATAGATTGGTTTTTCTGGATATAATTCTGCACATTGCCCACCCGGTTTATCCAGAATATCAATTAGCTCTGATTTTATATCCAATAGACCAAGTTCAAACACTGCGAAAAGCCCAACTGGACCAGCACCAATAATAATTGCATCTGTTTTATTAATATCACTCATGATTATCTACCAAAATATTTGTTTAACTCCGCTAATATCTATCAAAAAATTAGTAAAAAATCTAGGTATAAACTGCATCTTTAAGCTTAATAACTGCATTCAAATAAAATCCGCTTATTTACTTGTGTTAAAAATCAACTTATTATCAAACTCAATAATCGTTTAAATATTTGTATTCGGCGTAATTAAGCTAGGCTTTACTGAAAGTATCTCTATGAAAAAAATACATCTCCATTTAGTCTCAGATTCTACGGGTGGGACTTTAAATAGCCTGCTTAATGCTTGTCTTGCTCAATTTGAAGGTATCGAAGCTAATGAACATCTATGGAATTTAATTCGTAATGAGCGACAGTTACAAAAAGTAATCGAAGGCATCAAAGAAAATCCAGGTCCAGTCTTGCTGACCATGGTTGATGAAGAGATGGCCAAGAAGTTAAAAAAAGAATGCCGAAAATTAAAAGTCCCAATAACCCCGATATTGCAACCAGTAATCGAAGGATTAAGTGAATATCTTGGCATAGAAAGTCAAGCAGTACCAGGTTTACAACATGTATTAGACGAAGAATATTTTGCCCGTATGGATGCAATGGATTTTACCTTAAATCATGATGATGGTCAAAAAACTTCTGAGACCTTAACTCAAGCAGATGTTATTTTGGTTGGAGTTTCAAGAACTTCAAAAACACCTACTAGTATCTATCTTGCCAATCGTGGAATTAAAACCGCCAATGTACCAATGGTGCCAAATATTGATCTGCCTGATGCTGTTTATAATTTAACTAAACCATTATTCATCGGCTTAACCGCATCACCAGATAGATTAGTTGAGATCAGAAAAAATAGATTGGCACAATTGGGGGAGACTAAACTTACTGATTATTTGGACATCAATAAAGTCGAAGAAGAAGTTCGCGATGCCAGAAAGCTTTATTCAAAAATGAAATGGCCAGTAATTGACGTTACCAGAAGATCGGTCGAAGAAACATCGGCAGAGATATTATTCTTACTTGCCAGAAGAAGAGAAAAAGAACTTGGTTAATTCAGATATTATAAAAGCTGGGGTGATCGGCTATCCAATAAAACATTCTTTATCGCCAGTAATCCATGGATTTTGGCTTGATGAGTTTAATATAAATGGCTCTTACGATAAACTGGCTATCCCACCAAAGTTTTTAGAAACTGCAATTAAAGAATTAATCCATAATGGCTATAAAGGCTTCAACCTAACCATTCCACATAAAGAATTGGCTTTAGACTTTATTGATGAAATTGATGAGATGGCATTAAAAATCGGTGCGATTAATACAGTTAAAGTTAATAATGATGGCCGAACCTATGGCTATAATACCGATATATATGGCTTCATCCAAAATCTTAAATTAACCTGCCCCGATTGGGATTGCAAAAAACCAGTCACCATTATCGGCGCTGGCGGCGCTGCCAAGGCAATAACCATGGGTTTAATAATGGAAGATGTAGAAGATATTAGAATCTATAACCGTAGTGGAAATAGAGTAGATGAGCTGATTAATCATTTTGCCAATATTACAGATAGAGAATTTAAGATCACTAAATTAAGCTTAAACTCTGTCGATTCCGCTTTAAAAGATACAGAATTATTGGTTAATTGCACCAGCCTTGGGATGATTGGTTATCCAGAATTTAATATTAATATTACTAGCCTGCCCAAGGAATCAATCGTATATGATATTATATATAACCCGAATGAAACTAAGCTTTTAAAAATGGCCAAAAATAAAGGGTGTAAAACTATCAATGGGATTGGAATGTTAATCTATCAGGCTATGCCTGGGTTTAAATCTTGGTTTGGAATTGAACCAGAATATAGTATTGTCTTGGAAAATAAATTATTGGAAAAATTAAAATGATTATTGGCTTAACTGGATCAATCGCAATGGGCAAAACAACGGCTGCAAATATGCTCCGCAAATATGGTATCCCTGTTTTTGATGCCGATAAAGGTGTCCATGATTTAATGAATATCCCAAATGGGGTAATTGCAAACGAAATCTATAAACTATATCCAGAAGCAATTAGCCTTGATAAAGATAATAATAAAATAGTTAACCGACCAATATTATCTAAATTAGCATCAGGCAATGATCAAGTAATCAACGATCTTGAAAGAATAATCCATCCCGTAATTTTAAATACTAGATTAGATTATATAGAAGAACAAAGAAAATTAGGGCATGATATAATCATCCTTGATATACCATTATTATTCGAAACGGGTAGCGATAAAAATGTTGATAAAGTAATCACTATCTCCTGCCCTTTGGAATTACAAAAAGCCCGAGCCCTATCCAGAAACAACATGACATTGGAAAAATTTAACCATATATTATCCAGACAAACCCCCGATAAAATAAAAAGACAAAATTCTGATTTTGTAGTTGATAGCAGTCAAAGCTTAGAGAATATGGAACAAGAATTGATAGATATAATCGATAATTTAAGAGAAATAAAAACAAAGAAGGAATTATAATGCGTGAGATTGCTCTTGATACAGAGACCACAGGATTTAAGCCCGAAGAAGGCCATCGTCTAGTTGAGATTGGTTGTGTAGAGATTATTAATCAACTACCGACAGAAAATAAATTCCACCAATATATCAATCCATGCCGAGACATGCCTGATGAAGCGTTCAGAGTACATGGCTTATCCGAAGAATATCTAAAAGATTTTCCAAAATTTGAAGAAATCGCCCAAAGCTTTATTGATTTTATTGGTGATTCACCTTTGGTAATTCATAATGCTGCTTTTGATATGACTTTTTTGAATTTTGAGCTAAACCAATTTGGCTTTAAGAAAATACCGCTTGAACAAGCAATTGATACTTTAATCATGGCCAGAACAAAATTCCCCGGCTCACCCGCAAATCTGGATGCTTTATGTCGTAGATTTGATATTGATAATACTGATAGAACATTGCACGGGGCGTTATTAGATGCGGAGCTATTATCCGAAGTATATCTTGAGTTATTGGGTGGTCGTCAAAGGGGTTTAAGCCTTTCAGCCGATGATGGATCAGATGATGTTGATATCTCAATCCTAAAATCCGAGATTAAACATCATTATAATTTAGAAAAAAGATCATTCCCAGTAAATGATGCCGAGCTTGAGCTCCATAAAAAAATGTTAGAGAATTTAAAAGACCCGCTATGGAATAAATCTTAGAATATCTTGAATAAAAAAAAGGCGGTAATTAAACCGCCTTTTTTATTTATCTAATTTAAACTCATCTAAATTATGCAGATGGAGTTTTTGGCTTTGCTGCAGTTGCTTTTGGCTTAGAATCATCATTTGATACCGGAGCATTAGTTGAACCAGCATTTTGGAA
>CALDHH010000047.1 GCA_937941575.1 uncultured Alphaproteobacteria bacterium
AAAGGGAGATAATTAAATTTATCTCCCTTTCTTAATATTAAGCAACTTTAGTTTCAGTAAGTCCCATAACCTGTTTATCGAATAGCTCTTTATATTGACCATCTGCTATTTTGATAAGCTCACTATGAGTACCTTCTTCAATAATTTTACCCTTATCAAATACCAATATTCTATCGGCCTTTTGAATTGTTGATAATCTATGGGCGATCATGATTGTTGTGCGACCTTCCATCAAATTTTCAATGGCTTCTTGGATTAAGCTTTCAGTAATCGAATCTAGACTAGATGTTGCCTCATCTAAGATTAATATTGGTTTATCTGCCAATATCGCCCTTGCGATTGCTACACGTTGTCGCTCTCCACCTGATAATTTTACTCCACGTTCACCAACCATTGTCTCGTAACCTTCTGGTAAACTATCGATAAATAGAGATGCATTGGCAAGTTTTGCTGCTTGTTTGATTTCATCTAAACTTGCATCTTGTCTGCCATAGGCAATATTATCCGCCAAGCTTCTATGGAATAAAATCGGGTCTTGTGGAACGATTGACATTTCTTGACGCAGACTTGATTGCGTAACATCTGAAATATCTTGTCCATCCACAATAATTTGACCTTCATCAATATCATATAGGCGTTGTAATAATTTTACAAAAGTCGACTTACCTGAGCCTGAATGACCTACTAGACCTAGTTTTTCACCTGGTTTAATCTGCACAGATAAAGCATTATAAACTGCATCATGTTGGTTATCGTATTTAAAAGTAACATTATTAAACGCAATTCCACCTTTTGGTACAATTAAGTCTTTGGCATTTTCTTTATCAGAAATCCCAAGATCTTGGCTTGCAAATTCAACAACATCTTCCATTTCATTGATGGATTTTTGTAAATGTCTAATTTGCTGACCAATACCGCGAATGTAACCATATACCATAAAGTAACTAGACATTACGAAACTGAAATCACCAATTGTTGCTTTACCAATTGACCAATAATGAATAGCCAGCGAGAATACAACGAATAACATCACAGTTAACATCAAGCTTTGGATCATATCAGTATGAACACCACGCATCCATAATTGGTATATTGTTGTTCTCCATTTTGTTGTCGATTTTCTAACTGTCTTATCTTCTAATTCTTCTGAACCAAAAGCTTTCACAACTGAATTACAAGTAATTGTATCTGCTAATACTGCTCCCACTTTTGAATCCTGATCTACGAATTCACGGTTTTTTGGTGCAACATAATGGATTGCCAATAATGTGCTAACCACAATATATACAATTGAAGTTACCAAGAATACTAATCCCATTACTGGCCAATGTAGTGCTTGTAAAATTGTAATACCAGTTACCACCATTAAAGCAGGGAAAAGTCCCATATATAATGTATCACCAAAAGCATCAAACGCCCATTTACCACGAGTAATCTTACGAATAGTTGATCCAGCAAAGCTGTTTGCATGCCAATCGGTACTGAAACGAGATACTTTATAAATACCATCATTTACAATTTTCTTCATAATATCACAGGCCATATTTGCCCAGAAATACAATCCAGCAACCCTTAATAAATGGTGCATTAGTGATAATCCAGCAAACATAGCAACCGCCCATAATGCGGCTTCTTTACCAGTAACTCCACCCGTTGCAAGACCATCAACAATTTTCCCTGAATAAACAGGAATTGCAATATCCATCAATGTTGCCAAACACATAAATACAGTTGCAGATGCTAAATGTATTGGATGTTTTCGCCAATGTGCCCAAGAGAAAGCAAAAATATCTCTTACTTTCAAATTTCTTAATTTTGTTTTTTGTTTTTCTTCCATTTTACTTTCCAAGTCATGGTTATTAGCCATTAACTTGCCATCGATATTAAATTAATAAATTTAATCAGCATGGTTTCACACTGAGAAATTATTTGTTTCTCAAGTTATAAAAGCATATTTTTCAAAGAGTTGTTTAAATAATTTGCCCAATAACTTAAATTTTACCTGGGCAAATTTATGTATCATTTCAGATATAAATACCCAGGGAGTTATTTCTTATAATTTTTTTGACTGTAAGTTTCATATTCTTATACTCCCTATTGTTTAATGATTAATATCAAGACGCAAATTTATGCATCACATTTCAATTATGCTTACATAAAGTTTTAATTTACGCAAATAGTTTTTTAAGTTTTTATTTTACAAATTCATAAAATCTATAAATATCAGTAAGATCAGATATGATATCACTATGTTTCTTTTCAGTCTCTGGATGACTACCCCATTTGCTAATCTGATATATCTCATCTAAAAAAGCAGCTTTGAAACCTTGTTCAACATCCATCTGATTCTCTAATATTGCCAAAGAAATTACGATCGAACCCAAAATTGGAACTGCGGCTTGAATGCTGGCTAATTGATATTTATCTAAATCTGCCATTACCTCTTTAAACTTATTCAAAGTATCATCTGATTGCTCTATATAATTGATACCATTGGTCAATTCCAACTTAATATTATATCTATCCTGCACCCAATCAATTAATGGTTGCCATTCTTTTTTCTCAATTGGATAGATATCATCGCCCTCTTCCGCAAAATAACAAACTAAATCAGATTTTGAATATTCTAAAACTTGCTTAATATATTCTGATGGATCAATTTCTATCTTATCAATTACTGTATTTAATAATTGGAACAAAGGCATTGATGCAGGGATTATTTTATCCTCTTGTTTTTCCCATTCCGCTTTTATTGCCTCTGCTAAGTCTAAGCTTGGGATCAATAATCTTTTCTGCAGCGGCGTTTTAACTTCCTTATCATCAAGTAATAAAGAATAGCCACCATCAATCTCTTTAAGAGAAACTATTTTATAAAATTTATTCATGAATCATCTTCTTTATTAATTTAGCACAAGAGTTATTACTGCCTGAATTTGTTGTTATTTTTGATCTTGGATTTAACCTTTGTATAGCAAAATTCTGTAATCTTCTTTTTAAATCTTCCCGATCAGCAGATATTTTTATATTATTCAAATCACCAGATAGCTTAATTGCAGTGGTTAAATTGCTATTATCTTTTGGATTAGGAGTTAGTTTTAAATCCATATAATTTCTAACCAAATTAATTTGACCTTCACCATCAATGCTAAGACTATCACTATCAATGAAAATATCTTTTGAATTTGCAATACCTTTATCAATAGCAAAATTAACAATTAGGCACTTAACTTTAGTTTTATCTTCGTTAAGCCTTAAAATATTTCTTATAACTGGATTGATATTAGCAATATTTAAATTACCTATTCCACCAATAATCTTAAAATCTCCATCTAAGCTATTGATAAAATTATTTGATTTAGAATTAAGGTTTATTTTTATATCGGCATTACCAGATGCATTCTTAATTAAACTGATATATTCAGCATCTTTTATTTGGGCTTTTAATTTAAAATCCCCATTTTGTATAGAGCCAGTTCCAGATAGTTTACCGCCCAATATATCACCATTAATATCATCAAAAACAATGTTATTTTTCTGATAGTTAAACGGTATATTTAATCTTTTAAGCTCAATATTCTGATTGCCGAAATCTAATAAATCAACTTCACCATTTACCGTCCCTTTGCTCAAAGTCTTTAGTGATAGAGCTGAGATAGTTAACCCAAGCTCTGAGATATAGAACAGGTTTTTATCAGCAGAGATATCCGAGACATTTACATCATTTAAGATAATAGCAGGATTGATAAATTTAGTTTTAAACTCTATATCACCAAGTATTTTTACATCTTTATTTATTATGCCACTGATTTTAGCTTCTAGATCTGGTTTATATTTATTAAAATCAAATAAGAAAGCGAGATAGGCACAAATAGCGATGATAATTATAGCTACGATTACAATCAACCATATTATTTTTTTGAATAAAGACTTAATAAAATTCATACTTAAATATTCTCAAAAGGATCAATATTATTATTATAATCAAAGCCTAGTGTTTTATAACTATGTAGCATTTCACTTGGTAGATCAGCTGTAATATCAATAAAATGATTATTCTTACCTGATGGATGTGGGATTACTAAACGTCTAGCATGTAGATGCATTTTATCGTTAATTGCATCTTCCATGCCATCAAGCCTTGCTTCATGACGGCCATATTTAAAATCTCCCAATATCGGAGTATCAATTAAATTTGCATGTACTCTAATTTGATGGGTACGCCCAGTTATTGGCCAAAAGGCTACGAATGCTGCCGATTTACCCAGTTTTTCTAATACTGCATAACAAGTTTTTGCGTATTTACCACCTTCTTCTCTGGTAACCATCATTCTTTCACCATCGAATAATTGTGCTTTGACAAGTGGAGCATCAACATAGCCTTCCATCAGCTCTGGAACTCCAACCGTAATCGCCCAATAATATTTTCGAACATCTTTTGATTTAAAAGCTGCATTTAAAAACCTTGCTGATTTTGGGTTTTTGGCAATTAATAATACACCTGATGTATCTTTGTCTAATCTATGGACTAATTTTGGCTTCTCAGCATTCTTTCTAACTAAACCTGACAACATATCATCTATACAGATTTTAACCTTGCTACCGCCTTGTACAGGCATGTCTTGCGGTTTATTAAGCACGAATACATCATCATCTTCATAAATAACCAATGACTTAATAAATTCAACTTGCTCTTTATCTAAAATAATTGCTGGTTTTGGTCTCTTTTTATCTTCTGGTTTTGGTTCTCTATATGGTGGAACACGGATTTCATCATCCAAGTTAACTCTTACATTTGATTTAGTCTTTTTGCCGTTAAGCTTGATATTACCTTTACGCAGCAGTTTTTCCAATTGTGAATGTTTTAGGTCAGGAATGTTATTTTTAAACCATCTATCGACTCTTATTCCTTCATCATCTTCTGAGACTTTATGAAATTCAACTTTATCTGACATCTAAGCTACCAATCCTTTTATAATTTGAATTCCAATGAATACAGCAGAAATCGATAAAATAACAGAAAATAATACGTATGATCCTGCTCCTATATAATTATTTCGCTCAATTAAGGTAATTGCATCCAAGGAGAATGCAGAGAAAGTAGTGAACCCACCTAATAAGCCAGTAATTACAAATGCTTTTATCTCTGGGCTAGGGCTATAATAATGTGAAAAAAAGCCAATCAAAAAACCCATTACCAATGATCCTAATATATTTACAGTAATCGTGGCATAGGGAAATCCATGTCCCATCAAGCTTGTAATTAAACTAGATAAGCCAAATCTTGAAACTGCCCCTATTGCTCCACCACATGCGATATATAAAATAATCATTTATTCTTCAATCAAATAAGCATAATAAATGGTGAGAATATAATACCAAGTAAGAATATCAATGAAACTATTGCAATAGCCATATTAATAAAAGCATAAAAAATTGAATAACCTTGCGCTTCTGCCATTATATTTAATGAAAGATATAATGCATAAGCACCAAGCAATAACACAATAAATTCAAACTCTTTCAAAGAAGGACTCAAAATAAAGAAAATTGATACTAGATTTACAAAGATAAATGGATATGAAGACCATGCAATTGCTGAGCGGACAGTAGTTACATCATTTATTCCATTAAAGAAATCACCCGACCACCTAATTAAACTTGTATAGGAATAATATAGGGCCATAGATAAAGCAAAACCAAGTGCAATAGATGTTGCAATTAATATCACAATATTTTCAGCCTGACTTATATCAAAATAACGCAGTAAGATATTTAGAACAGTCAAAAATGATGCAATGATTATTAATTCAATTGCATAAATTTCTTTATCACCATCCAAAATCACCCGCATAGTTTCGCGTGGTTTTTGGAGCATTAATTTAAACGGGTTAAATTCTTGGTTATTTTGCATTGAAATTCCTTTATATATCACCTTAAAAATACTTGAAATTAAGCTTTATTACAAATTATAAATAAACTATACCATCAAACACCTGATGCTATTTTAACTACTAATGCAAATACCGTTATTGCTGTAAAAATAGCCATAACCACCACGGTTACCGCTGATGTTAAATTTCCAAGTGCTTTCCACGCTGAAAGCCCTTGAGCCTCAGCCAATAGTTTAGTGTTGTTTACTATTAAAAATATTATAAATAATATAATAATAATCTGCTTGATAATAATAAAAAAATCATCCTCAATAATTATAAAATCACCTAAAAAAGTAAAAATTAATAATATAGTTGCTAGGAATGAGGACCAAGCAACATAGCACCTGATATCATCTAGCTCCCCACGTCCATCAAATAATTTCCCTGTCCATTTTATTAACATTGGGAATAGGTAGTAGATAAAAACATATAAACTAATCAAAGAGGCTAGAGCAAATCCTATTATATAAATTAAACTAAAAGAAGAGTTATCAATAATAAAATCAATAATATCAATTATTGAGCTAAATATTACATATGTTATTATAAATAATTGAACATTTGCGTATTTATCATTATCTAATATTGCGCGCATTGTTGCTCTTGGCTTTAGCCAAATATCCCTAAACGGATTAATTTTTAACATTTAACTCTCCTTAATTAACATCTTTTCTAAGTTTTTCCCAATATTTCAAACGTTTACTTATTTCTCTTTCAAAGCCACGTTCTACTGGTTTATAAAATTTCTGGCGCTCTATCTCATCTGGGAAGTAATTTTGTCCTGAGAAGCTATTTTCTAAATCTGGATCATATTGATAACCATCTCCATAGCCAATATCTTGCATCATTGCGGTTGGAGCATTTAAAATACGTTTGGGTGGCATTAATGATCCCGTTTTATCTGCCATATCCATTGATGCTTTAAATGCAACATAGGCGGAGATTGATTTTGGTGCAGTTGCCAAATACACAACTGCATTAGCAAGTGCCAATTCCCCTTCTGGACTTCCGAGTCTTTCATAAGCCTGCCAAGCATTATTAGCGATTGTTAAAGCATTTGGATCAGCAAGACAGATATCTTCAACTGCCATTCTAACTAATCTTCTAGCAATAAAATTAGGATCTTCACCGCCTTTTAACATTCTAGCAAACCAATATAAAGCAGCATCAGGATCAGATCCACGCACGGATTTATGCAAGGCCGAGATCAAATTATAATGACCATCATCGCCTTTATCATAAATTGGGCTACGTTTTTGTAATATCTCTGATAATTCTGCTCTATTCAGAACCTTACCATCAGCGAAATTATATATTTGCTCAATCATAGTCAATAAATAACGTCCATCACCATCAGCCATAGCTTTCAATGCTATCTTCGCATTTTCGTTCAATGGTAATTCTGCTTCCAATTCCGTCTCTGCCCTTAAAATCAAATTATCCAAAGCTTTATCATCAAGCCTGTTTAAAACCATGACCTGACAACGCGATAGTAATGCTGAATTTAATTCAAAAGATGGGTTTTCAGTAGTCGCACCGATTAATATAATCGTGCCATCTTCGACATATGGCAGGAAAGCATCTTGTTGAGATTTATTAAAACGATGAATTTCATCTACAAATAATAAAGTACCCATTCCAGTTTGTTTTTTAAGCTTAGCAGTTTCAAATATCTTACGTAGATCAGCAACCCCAGAGAATATAGCAGATAAAGGTACAAAATCTAAATCAGTATAATTAGCAAGTAATCTTGCAATAGTAGTCTTGCCACATCCAGGTGGCCCCCATAATATCATCGAAGATATCTTACCAATTTTTATCATTTTGGATATCGAACCATTATCACCAATAAGCCTATCTTGCCCAACCACATCTAAAATATCTTTCGGGCGCAATCTATCGGCCAGCGGTCTGGTTTTATTACTCTCTAAACTAGCATTCTCGAATAGGGTTTCCATTATCTAATCACCACAGAAATTACCTGCCCATTTCTTAAAATTTTAATTTGCCAAGAATTGGCATTTTTAGATAATATCTCTTTTAGCTGCTTAACCTCAATGATCTCATTGCCATTAATTGATAGAATAATATCTGCAATCCTTAAGCCCATTCGGTTAAAACCTTCTATACCGATTACTGCAACACCGCTATCTTTATCAATTCCATCAATTTCATGGTTTAATGCTGGTGATATATTAGCGACAATCACATTATTAAATGGGTTATTGCCTGTGATCTTTGTTTCATCTTTTTTTGGAATCTCTGGTGCTTTCATAGATTTGAATGAAATATCCATAGTTTTAAACTTGCGCCAAATCTTAAAGTTAATCTGATTATCAATTCCAATCGTGGCCAATCTAAATTTTAATCCTTCTGGACTTTCAATTTCATGTCCATTTACTGATAAGATAACATCGCTTGTTTTTAAACCAGCTTTATATGCAGGACCTTTTGGACTAACCTGTTTTACAAGCACTCCTTTGGTCCCTTTTAACCCAATAGATTTTGCAATATCTGATGATAGTCTTTGCCCTGACACGCCTGTCCAAGGGGTAATTAGCTTACTATCTCCCATTTTTGCCGCATTTAAGACCGTTTTCACCATATTTGATGGTATTGCAAAGCCGATCCCAAGTGAGCCGCCTGATTTTGAAAATATGGCTGTATTCACACCAACCAAACTTCCATCCATATCAATCAATGCTCCACCAGAATTACCGGGATTAATTGCAGCATCTGTCTGAATAAAGAAGTTAAAATCAGATATATCAATTGTCGATCTTGCCAAAGCAGAGACTATACCACTTGTAACCGTTTGCCCCACTCCAAATGGATTGCCGATTGCCAGAACTAAATCCCCGACTTCCAAATTATCGCTATCATTAATTTTTAAATAAGAGAATTTTTCACCTGATATTTTTAAAACTGCGAGATCAGTTTTCTTATCTATTAATATCTTAGTTGCTTTAAATTCACGGCCATCGGATAGAACAACCACTATTTCATCGGCATTGCCAATAACATGAGCATTACTAACAACGAAGCCATCTTCACTTAAAATAACTCCCGAGCCAAGTGAACTCTGCACCCTATCCTGCATTTGCCCAAAGCCTCGATTACCAAAAAACTGATTGAAAAAAGGGTCATTGAAAAATGGGTTAAATCTTTGTTTATTACCTTTGAAATTTGTTTTTATATAAATATTCACAACTGCTTTTGATGTCGCCTTTACCAATGGAGCAAAGGATAGCTTAATCTGTTCACGTGATGTTGGAACTATCATATTATCAGCATAAGTAATGCTTGAAATTGACATTAATATACTAAAAACAATTAATAACTGTTTCATAAAAAAACCTCATAAAATTTATATCTATTTATGAGGCATTTTATAAAAATTAAATTACTATTACAATCTATTTATCTTTATCTAGTTTTTAAAACAATACCAGTAGATTTTTCAGATTTATTACCTATTCTTCTATCATTTGCTTCTTCTTTTAAAGCAAGTTCTCTTTTCTTTAACCCCAACTCTTCTTTGGCAATCTCTAGCTCTTCTCTTCTTAGATCCATCTCTTGTTCTCTAAGTTTAGCATCTACATCTATCGCATCAATTGCAGCATATGCACTAGCCATATCAGATGAAAGCTTATTACCCTCTCGTAAATTACCATTATTTTGGAGGCGATTAAATCTTTTAATTAGACTAACTTTAATTTTTTTTCTATCTTCAGCACTCATGATTTATACTCTTTTCTACATTTTACTTTGATTAATTAAGACTTCACAGCCCTTACAATATTAGCTGAATTTTTGCCAGATTTATTACCTACTCTTCTGTCATTTGCTTCTTCTTTTAAAGCAAGCTCCCGCTCTCTAATATCAAGTTCTCTTATCTTTAATTCATTGGCTTCTATTGCAGCTAAAGCAATTACAGCATTAGATCTAGATATTTCTTTTATGGTTTCTTCCTTGGTATAGCTATAGCTATTAAATATCTCTAATAAGTCTTCTTTTAATTTTGATGTCTCAGTACCCATCTTTTATACTCCCTATAAATTAATGATATTTAAATATACATATAGCAAAACTTAAAGCCTATGTCAAGAATATCGCCAACAAAAAAAGAGCCCTAAAATTAAGGCTCTTTTTAAATTTAATTTATCAATTTTGAATAATTAACCTGCAGCTACTTTTTTCTTATCTTCTACTGGTGTTTCATCTGTATCGTTAAACTGTACTGGACCACTATCTTTACCTTTTGCAGAGCGATCTCTGTCAACAAGTTCAATAATTGCCATCGGAGCGTTATCACCGTAACGGAAACCAGCTTTTAATACTCTTGTATATCCACCGTTTCTGTCTTTGTAACGATCAGCCAATACATCAAATATTTTCTTAGCTTGTTCAACATCACGCATTTTCGCGATTGCTAAACGTCTATCTGATAAACCACCTTTTTTACCCAAAGTAATTAATTTATCAACAAAACGACGTAATTCTTTTGCTTTTGGTAAGGTTGTTGTAATTTGTTCGTGTTTAATCAGAGCCGCTGACATATTTGCGAATAATGCTTTTCTATGCGAACTTGTTCTATTTAACTTACGACCTGCTATTTTATGGCGCATAATGCGTCTCCTTTTTTAATTTAATGGATCTTACGTATAAGACCTATCACACTTAAAGCACTATCTTGAGAAATTTAACAATCTAATAATAATGCCCACAAGGTAACCTTACCTTGATTTAAAGCCAGATAATTACTATCTGGCTTTTAAACTACTTAATATGGCTCATCTAATTTTTTGATAAGCTCTTCTATATTCTCTGGAGGCCACGCCTCAACCATCATTCCAAGATATAAGTCCATTTCTGTTAGAACTTCTTTAATCTCGTTTAATGATTTACGACCAAAGTTTGGCGTACGTAACATATCAGATTCTGATTTCTGTACTAAATCACCAATATAAACAATATTATCATTTTTCAAACAATTTGCAGAACGAACAGATAATTCAAGTTCGTCAACTTTGCGTAGCATGTGACGGCTGAATGGAAGTTCATCTTTTTCTGCTTCTGCTTCATCTGCTTCTGGTTCTTGGAAGTTAACAAATATCTGTAATTGATCTTGTAAAATTCTAGCAGAGAATGCAACAGCATCTTCAGGAGTTACTGTACCATCTGTTTCGATATCAAGAATTAATTTATCATAGTTTGTAATCTGTCCAACACGTGTATCTTCAACACGGTAGCTAACTTTACGAACAGGTGAGAAAACGCTATCTACTGGAACCATGCCCACTGGATCATCTTCATGTCTGTTCATTGCAGCTGGTCTATAACCTTTACCTGAATCAATGTTCAATTCCATGTTTAATTCTGCTTTGTTACCCAAAGTACAGATAACCAATTCTGGGTTCATAATTTCAACTTCTGAACCAGTATCAATCATACCCGCAGTAACTTCACATGGGCCAGTTGCTTTTAATCTTACTTTTTTTGCAGTCTCTGCATGATTAGCAACATAGATTGATTTAATGTTTAGAATAATATCTGTAATATCTTCACGGATACCATCAACAGAAGAGAATTCATGTAAAACGCCATCCATGTGGATACCAGTTACAGCAGAACCTTGTAATGATGATAATAAAACACGACGCAAAGCATTACCAATTGTTAAACCATAACCATTTTCTAATGGTTCAACAACTATTGTACCGAAACGTCTTGGATCCAAATCTGTTTTTACTTCAACACTATTTGGTTTAATTAATTCTTGCCAGTTTTTTTGTATCAAGGTCTTAACTCTCTTCTTTAAAAATTAATGTTAGAAACTTAAAAGTAAAATTTAAAAATTAAACTCTACGTCTTTTTCTTGGACGACAACCATTATGCGGGATTGGAGTAATATCTTCAATAGTGCTGATATTAAAACCAATTGTTTGCAAAGCACGTAATGCAGATTCACGTCCAGAACCAGGTCCTTTAACGCGAACTTCTAAGTTCTTCATTCCGTGTTCTTTTGCTTTACTACCTGCTTCTTCAGCTGCCATCTGTGCTGCGAAAGGAGTTGATTTACGAGAACCTTTAAATCCACGTTCACCAGCCTTCGCCCAAGCTATTGTATTACCTTGGTGATCTGTAATTGTTACATGCGTGTTATTGAATGTTGAATAAACATGTGCAATACCATCCGCGATGTTTTTACGGTCTTTACGACGTGTAGTTTTTGTGCCTGCTTTTACCATTTTAATTTAACTTCCTATTATTTTTTCTTACCAGCGATCGCAATTCTTGGTCCTTTGCGAGTTCTAGCATTTGTTTTAGTTCTTTGACCACGTAGAGGTAAACGTTTTCTATGTCTTAAACCACGGTAACAACCAAGGTCCATTAAACGTTTAATATTCATTGCAGGAACACGACGTGCTTCACCTTCTACAACATAATCATCAGTAATGATATCTCTTACACGAGATTGTTGATCTTCCGTTAGTTCTCTCACACGGGAAGTCAAATCTATATTTGCCTTCTCACAAATAGCATGGGCAGTTGTATTACCAATACCATAGATATATGTAAGGGCGATTACTAATCTTTTACCGTCAGGAATATTTACACCAGATATACGCATATTATTCTCAAAGCTCCTAAACTTAATTCTTAAATCTTTAATTCTTAATAAAAGTCACCCTTAAAACAAGGATAACAAAACCATCTCGGAAAATACCAAGCTTGCGGCATTATATGGCTATGGTACGAAACGTCAAGCCCTGTTTATAAAAAAACCGCAAAAAAGATACTAATCCATAAAAAAAACTTAACGTCCATTCCTTAATGCCTTGTTTTCAGGCTTCTTTAATTTATTTCCGTCTAATACTTCTTTTATATCTTTTGCAACTTCATCGATATTTTTCATTCCATCAATCTTATTTAACAGCTTCTGATTCTCATAAAAAGGAAGAATCGGAGCAGTCTGTTTATTGAAAGCATCTAATCTGTTGCGAACACTTATTGCATTATCATCAGCACGTCTTGTAAATGAATCTTCTGCGCCACATTCGTCGCATTCATCATCGCATTTGGCTGGTTTAAATTTGTCGTGATACCCTTCTCCACAATCCGAGCAAGTATATCTACCTGAAACTCTTTCAACTATCTGGTCCTCGTCTACCACGATTTCAATAACTGAATTAATTTCTAAATCTTTATTTTTTAGCATCTTATCTAATGCTTCGGCCTGTGCAACAGTTCTTGGGAAACCATCCAAGATAAAACCATTTGCACAATCTTTTTCATCTATACGCTCTGATATAATTTCAACCATTAAATCATCTGATACTAAATCGCCGCTATCAATCACTTTTTTAATCTTCTGTCCTAGCTCGTCACCAGTCTTCACTTTTGCACGTAGCATATCACCAGTTGATAATTGAATAACTTTGTATTCATCTTCAATTAATCTAGCTTGAGTACCTTTACCAGCACCAGGAGGTCCGATCAAAATTATATTCATCTTTTACGGCCTCTTAATTTTGACTTCTTAATTAAACCTTCATATTGATGAGCAATTAAGTGAGATTGTATCTGAGCAACTGTATCCATAGTAACCGTTACAACAATCAATAAACTTGTACCACCGAAGTAAAATGGAAGACTATATTTAGCCATCAGGAATTCTGGAAGTAAACATATGAATACTAAATAAGCTGCACCGATAACTGTAATTCTAGTTAAGACAAAATCTAAATAATCCGCAGTTGGCTTACCCGGTCTAATCCCTGGCACAAAACCACCATATTGTTTCAAATTATCCGCAGTATCTTTTGGGTTAAATTGAATAGCAGTATAAAAGAAACAGAAGAATGTAATCAATCCACCATATAACAACATGTATAACCATTCACCATGTTGCAGATATCTAGTGATAGTATCCATCCATTCACCACTCCCAGTACCACCAGAGAATCCAACAACGGTTAATGGCAATAATAATAGAGAAGATGCAAAGATCGGAGGAATAACACCCGCAGTGTTTAATTTTAACGGCATATGGTTCGAGTCACCAGAATATACTTTCTGACCAACTTGGCGTTTTGGATATTGGATAATAACCCGTCTTTGAGCTCTCTCCATATAAACGATAAACGCAATTACAGCCACAACCATTACAAGCATAGCAATGATTAACAGAGGTGATATTGTACCCTGCCTTCCCAATGCCAGAGTTTGCACAAGAGCACCCGGCAATTCAGCCACAATACCTGCGAAGATAATCAATGATATACCGTTACCAACACCTCTTGATGTGATCTGTTCACCAAGCCACATAAGGAACATAGTACCACCAACGATAGTAATGATTGTTGTTGATTTAAAGAACATACCTGGATTAAATACAGCAGAACCACCAGTAGCAGTTTGCATGCTTTCTAAGCCAACGGCTAAGCCATATGCTTGGATACCTGCAAGTAATACAGTACCATATCTTGTAAATTGAGTTATTTTGCGACGACCATTCTCGCCTTCTTTTTTCATACGATCAAAAGCTGGAACCATTGTCGTCATCATCTGCATAATAATCGATGCCGAGATATAAGGCATGATATTCAATGCAAAAATGGTCATACGTTGTAACGCACCACCAGAGAACATGTTAAACATGTCCAGCATACCACCGGATTTTTGAGAAAATATTTCCTCCCAGATAACCAGATCGATCCCAGGAAGAGGTATATACGTACCTAATCTATAAACTAGAAGAGCACCAATTGTAAATAATAGGCGGTTTTTAAGTTCCTCTGCTTTTGAGAAAGCACCCAAATTAAGATTTGAAGCAAATTGCTCAGTTGCCGAAGCCATTATATACCGCCTTTATTACAATAAATATTAAATAGAATGAGTAATTGATAGAGTTATCAATTAAGTTTCAGAATATTTTTTACCTACCCATTTAACTTTTTCAGGTAGTAATTCAACTTTACCACCAGCTTTTTCAACAGCTTCGATTGCTGTTTTACTAGCTTTTGCTACTTTTAAAGTAACTTTAGTTGTAAGCTCACCATTAGCAAGCAATTTAACACCATCTAATTCACGTCTAACAACACCAGATTCGATTAAAGCAACTACGTCGATTTCTTTTTTAGCATCAATTTTCTTATCATCAATTGCTTTTTGTAGGCGACCTAAGTTAACTTCTGCATATTCTTTTGAAAATGGAGAATTAAAGCCACGTTTTGGTAAACGTCTGTATAAAGGCATTTGACCACCTTCAAAACCTTTAATGGCAACACCACTACGAGATTTCTGACCTTTTTGACCATGTCCACAAGTTTTACCTGTGCCTGATGCGATACCGCGACCAACTCTTTTACGATCCTTAACAGAACCTTCGTTTGGTTTTAATTCATTCAATTTCATTTCTAACTACCTTAACTTATATATTATAAACTTAGAAAAATTACTTTAAGCTGCTTCTTCTACTTTTAAAAGGTGCTTAACTTTGTTAATCATTCCTCTTACAGATGGAGTATCTTCTAATTCTCTTGTTTTGTGCATTTTATTCAAACCTAAACCAACCAATGTCGCTCTTTGTGAAGCATGACGGCCAATTGGGCTACCAGTTTGAGTAACTTTTACAGTTTTACCTGATTTTTTAGCAACAGTTTTTTTAGGGGCAGCTTTCTTAGCTACTGCTTTTTTAACTGGAGCTTTTTTAACAGCTTCTTTTTTTACTGCAGTCTTTTTAGGTGCAGCTTTTTTAGTAGCCGTTGTTTTTTTATCTTTTTTATCTTCAGCCATTTTAATTACTCCTTAGAATCTTCTTGGGCTTTACGTCCAAGTATTTCATTAACTCTGCGTCCACGTCTGCCAGCAACCATTCTTGGGCTTTCAGTTTTTTGCAATCCTTCGATTGCTGCTTTTACCAAGTTATATGGGTTTGATGTTCCAACAGATTTTGCAACAACATCTTGTACACCCAATACTTCAAATACAGCACGTAATGGACCACCAGCAATAATACCAGTACCAGCCGGAGCAGAACGTAATATTACTTTACCTGCACCAAATCTACCTTTGATATCATGGTGTAGAGTACGGCCTTCACGAAGTGGTATTCTAACCATATTTCTTTTTGCTTGCTCATTTGCTTTATTAATCGCTTCTGGAACTTCTTTTGCTTTACCAGCACCAACGCCAATGCGCCCTCTTCCATCACCAACAACAACAAGTGCAGCGAAACCAAATCTACGTCCACCTTTTACAACTTTTGCAACTCGGTTAATACCTACTAAACGGTCAATTAGCTCTGTTTCTTGCTTCTGTGCTTTATCTGCGCGTGCCATATTTCTAATATCCTTACTTTATAATTACTCTTAAAATGATAATCCAGCTTCTCTAGCTGCATCAGCAAGAGCTTTGATACGTCCGTGATATTTGTTACCACCACGATCAAAAATTACTTCTTTAATTCCAGCTTTGCTTGCTTTTGAAGCAACCAATTTACCAACTTCGGTTGCAGCGTCTTTATTTGCTGTTTTACCTTTAAGTTTTGCTTTTAAATCTTTGTCAATTGTTGATGCAGAAGCGATTGTAACGCCTTTTACATCGTCAATTATTTGAGCATAAATATGAACGCCTGTTCTATGAACAGACAATCTTGGACGACCATTTGCTGACCTTCTAATCGAAGCTCGGATACGCCATTTACGTCTTTGTGCTGTTGTTACTTTTTTAACCATTGTCTTTAAACCTTTATTTTTTTTAGATAACTAATTATTTCTTCTTACCTTCTTTACGCAAGATTCTTTGTCCTTCGTATCTAAATCCTTTACCTTTATATGGCTCTGGACGACGGTAATTATAAATCTCTGCTGCAACTTGACCAACTTGTTGCTTATCACAACCTGTAATCAATAGTTCAGTTGGCTTTTCACATTTGATATCAATACCTTGAGGCATCGGATAACGTACTTCGTGACTGTAACCTAATTGCATTACTAGAGTTTTACCTTCTAATGCACAACGGTAACCAACACCTTGTAAAATTAATCTTTTATTATAACCAGTTGTAACACCTTCGACTAAATTGGCAATAAGCGAACGAGATGTACCCCACATGTTACGAGCAAATCTAGTATCATTAGCTGCTTGTACAGTTAACACACCTTCTTTTACTTCTGCAGTTACATCTTCTACTAAAGTAAGCGTAAGCTCACCTAGTTTCCCTTTTACCTTAACATCTTGACCGCTAACAACAACGTCAACGCCTTCAGGTATTATAACAGGATTTTTTGCAATTCTTGACATTTTAGCCCCTTAAACTTCAAATCAAAATATTTCGCACAAAACTTCACCACCGGAATTAGCATCCCGAGCTTCGTTTTCTGACAATACACCAGATGGTGTAGATAATATAGACATACCAAGACCATTATAGATCTGTGGCAACTCATCAATTTTCTTATAAACACGACGACCAGGTTTTGATACACGTTTAATATTCTTTATCACTGGCTCGCCATCATGATATTTCAATTCAACATTTATTTGATCAAAACTACCGTCTTTAGTCATTGTATAACCTCTGATATAACCTTCCCTTGTTAAAACATCTAAAAGACTTTTTCTTAATTTAGATGAAGGGCTAGATACTACAGATAAATTCGCACGTTGTCCATTACGAATTCTTGTTAATAAATCTCCTAGAGGATCACTCATAGTCATTTTTAAAATTCCTCTTCTATTCTACCAGCTTGACTTTGTCACGCCAGGGATTAATGCATTAGATGCCAATTCACGTAAAGCGATACGTGACATACCAAATTTTCTGTAATATCCACGTGGACGACCAGTGATACCACAACGGTTTTTAATTCTGTTCGGGTTTGAATTCCTTGGAATTTTTTGCAATTTCAAACGTGCTTCAAACTGCTCATTTGCTGGTAAAGTTTGGTCTGCTGCTATTGCTTTCAGCTTCGCTCTTTTACTAGCATATTTCTTTGCAAGTTTTATACGACGTTCGTTTTTTACAACTGCACTTGTTTTAGCCATTATTTATCTTCCTTGTAACTATTTATTAATTCTAAAAGGCATTTTTAATTCAGCCAATAATGCTCTTGCTTCTTCATCTGTGCTTGCAGATGTACAAATAACAATATCCATACCACGAATCTTATCTACCTTATCGTAATTAATCTCTGGAAAAATAATTTGCTCTGTAATACCCATTGCATAATTACCTTTGCCGTCAAAACTTGTATCTGACACACCGCGAAAGTCACGAATACGTGGCATTGCGATTGTAATTAATCTTTCCAAAAATTCATACATCATATCTTTACGCAATGTAACTTTACATCCAATTGGAACTTCTTCACGTAATTTAAACTGAGATATAGATTTCTTAGCTTTTGTAATAATAGGCTTTTGACCGCTTATTAATTCCATTTCATTCACAGCATGCTGAAGACGTTTGCTATCATTAGCATTCTCACCAACACCCATGTTCAAAACGATCTTTGTCAATTTAGGTATTTGATTATCATTTTTATAATCAAACTTCTTTTTCAAAGTAGCTCTGATATTTGTATCATATTCTTTTTTTAAACGTACCATTTTTAAACAGCCTCTTAATCTATAACTTCGCCAGAACGTCTAGCAATTCTAACCTTTTTTCCATCTTTAAGGTCTTTATAACCTACTCTTGTTGCTTTTTCAGATTTTGGATCTACTAAAGCGATATTTGAAACATGAATTGGAGCTTCAATATTTTCAATACCACCCGGAGAAGTCTGAGAAGCTTTCTTATGTTTTACTCTCATATTAATACCTTGAACAAGAGCTTTATCATCTTCTTTCAACATACGCAAGACCTCACCAGTTTTTCCTTTATCTGGTCCAGTTATAACAATAACATTATCGCCTTTTTTTACTTTAAATTTCTTTGCAGTCATTTTATAAAACCTCCGGAGATAGAGAAATAATCTTCATATATTTACGTGCTCTTAATTCACGAGTAACTGGGCCAAAGATACGAGTACCGACAGGTTCGCCGGCTTGGTTAATTAAAACCGCAGCATTACTGTCGAAACGGATAACTGTACCGTCTGCTCTTTGTATACCTTTTTTAGTGCGAACGATAACGGCCTTATGTACTTGACCTTTTTTAACGCGCCCTCTTGGAATAGCTTCTTTGATAGAGACAACAATAACATCACCAATATTTGCAGTTCTTCTATGAGAACCACCTAATACTTTAATACACTCTACTCTACGAGCGCCGCTGTTATCTGCTACATCCAGATTTGATTGCATCTGAATCATGGCTTTTTACCTTTCCTTAATTACAAAATTTAATAAAATTATTAAATTTATTATTCCTCTTTATTATCTTTACTAGTCGCTTTTTTTGCAGCTGGCTTCTTAGTTTCTGTTTTCTTAGCAACAGTCTTTTTAGCAGCTGGTTTTTTAGCTTCTACTTTTTTCTTTTCTTCTTTTACAGGAGCTTTTTTAGCCGCAGGCTTTTTCGCTTCTGTTTTCTTAACATCATCTTGTCCGTTTAATACAGTCCAAGTTTTTGTTTTTGAAATTGGACGACATTCTTGAATTTCAACAATATCACCAGTTTTAAATTGGTTATTCTCATCATGTGCAGTGAATTTTGAAGATTTCTTTACCACTTTTTGATAAAGCTTATCTTTAACACGACGACCGACAAGAACTGTTATTGTTTTATCAGCTTTGTCACTTACCACTGTTCCTTTAAGTATGCGTTTAGGCATCTATACTAACTCCTTTTAAGCTTTTGCTTTTTTAGCTGGTTTTTCAGCTAAACGCTCATTCAATACAGTTTTAATCTTAGCTACATCACGTCTTAAAACTCTAATACGTGCTGTACCCTCTAATTGTCCGCTTTCTTTTTGAAAGCGTAGGTTGAATTGTTCTTTACGAAGATCAACTATCATCTTTGATAATTCATCATCACTTTTTGAACGTATATCAACTGTTTTCATATCATATACTCCTATTCGCCGATTCTTGCAATAAATTTTGTTTCAAGTGGTAATTTAGCTGATGCCAATTCGAAAGCTGCTTCCGCAATTTCTCTTGAAACACCGTCCAATTCAAACATAATTCTACCTGGTTTAACTCGGCAAACCCAAAATTCTGGAGAACCTTTACCTTTACCCTGTCTTACTTCTAATGGCTTTTTAGACACTGGAACATCTGGAAAAATTCTAATCCAAAGACGACCTTGACGCTTCATATGTCTCGTAATCGCACGACGTGCTGCCTCAATTTGGCGCGAAGTAATACGATTAGGAGATTGAGCCTTTAAACCAAAAGCACCAAAGTTCAAAGTAGTACCAGCTTGGGCTTTACCGTGAATACGACCTTTATGTGCTTTTCTATATTTTGTTTTCTTTGGACTTAACATTTTATGTCTCTTTATTCCTTATTGTCTTTAACTAACCTAGATATCTATCAAATTACTTCTTTGAATGACGTCCAGAACCTAACTCATTTAACCTTTTATCTCTGCCCATTGGGTCATGTTCCATGATATCGCCTTTGTATATCCAAACTTTAACACCAATAATACCATATGTAGTCAATGCAGCAGCAGTACCGTAATCAATATCAGCACGTAAAGTATGAAGCGGAACGCGACCTTCACGATACCATTCAGTACGAGCAATATCAGCTCCACCTAAACGGCCACCACAGTTTATTCTGATACCTAATGCACCTAGACGTAAACAAGATTGAACTGCACGTTTCATTGCACGACGGAAAGAAACACGACGTTCCAATTGTTGAGCAACACCATCTGCAACTAATTTAGCATCAAGTTCTGGCTTACGTACTTCGATAATATTTAAGTTAACATCACCACCGATACGTTTTGACAAATCAACACGTAGCTTTTCAATATCAGCGCCTTTTTTACCGATGATAACACCAGGTCTTGCACTATAGATATTTACTTTTGTGTTTGTTGCCGCACGTTCGATTACAACTCTACTAATTGCTGCTGCTTTAAGTGTTTTGAATATATATTCACGTAACTTAATATCATCAAGCAATTTTGTTGCATAATCCTTACCTGCATACCAACGGCTTTCCCAGGTACGGTTTATTCCAACTCTTAATCCTATCGGGTTAACTTTTTGACCCATAACTTAATCTCCTAACGATCTTGTCCTAAACACTGTCTTCACGTTCACGTAGAACAACCGTGATATTACTAAATGGTTTTTGTATCTTAGCTCCACGTCCCTTTGCTCTCGCTCTAAAACGTTTCATTACTAAAGCACGACCAACCGTTGCTTCCTTAATGTATAACTTATCTACATCAAGATTATGATTGTTTTCTGCATTTGCAATCGCAGATTCTAAAATCTTTTTAACTTCCCTTGCTACGCGGCGAGGTGAGAATTCAAGATCTAATAAAGCACGACTTGCATCTTTGCCTCTAATCATCTGAGCCACAAGGTTTAATTTTTGTGGGCTAGTTCTTAGATGCTTAATGCTTGCTTTCGCTTCATTATCTGCAAGTTTTCTTGGGTTTGAAGTTTGTCCCATGATTATTTACCTCTCTTCGCTTTTTTATCAGCACCATGACCGTAATAAGTACGAGTTAATGAAAACTCACCGAATTTGTGACCGATCATTTGGTCAGTTACCAATACTGGTATATGTTTTTGACCATTATAGACACCAAAAGTCATACCAATAAATTGTGGTAAAATTGTTGTAGCCCGATCATATAACTTAATAACATCATTTCTTCCAGAAGCTTTAACAGCATCTACTTTTTTCATGATATATTCAGGTATATAAGGACCTTTCCATACAGAACGTGACATAAAATTTGCTCCCTTGCTCTATCTGCGTTTCTTATTACGACGACGGATAATGTATTTATCAGTTGTCTTATTACTACGAGTACGTTTACCTTTTGTTGGCTGACCCCAAGGTGTAACTGGGTGACGACCACCTGAAGTTTTACCTTCACCACCACCATGTGGGTGATCTACCGGGTTCATAACAACACCACGAACATGTGGTCTTCTACCTAACCAACGGTTACGACCTGCTTTACCTTTATTTGTATTTGAGTGATCAGTATTTGATACAGCACCGATTGTTGCCATACATTCACCACTTATAATACGAAGCTCACCAGAACTTAACTTAACCTGTGCATAACCAGAATCACGACCAACCAATTGAACGTAACTTCCTGCAGCTCTTGCAATCTGTCCACCTTTACCAGGCTTTAATTCAACATTATGGATGATTGTACCAACTGGAATGTTTTTCAATAACATTGCATTACCTGGTTTAACATCTGTTTTCTCACCAGCGATGATTTTATCACCTGCAGCTAATCTCTGTGGCGCAATGATGTAAGCCAATTGACCATCTTCATATTTCACCAAAGCGATAAAAGATGTTCTGTTTGGATCGTATTCAATACGTTCAACAGTTGCAACCATATCATATCTGTTACGTTTGAAATCAATCATACGATATTTACGTTTATGTCCACCACCTCTGTGACGCATAGTAATCTGACCGGTGTTATTACGACCACCGTTCTTAGTCATACCTTCGGTCAAAGACTTAACTGGCTTACCTTTCCACAGTTCACTACGGTCAACTGTAACAAGCTGACGCATACCTGGGGTTCTTGGACGATAATGTTTTAGAGCCATAACTCAATTCCTTAATCTTAATTAAATTTTATCAGTTTCCTGATTAAACCTTTCAAACTTACTTACACACCAGTGGTTATATCGATAGCTTTACCATCTTTCAAAGTAACCATAGCTTTTTTGGTATCATTACGTTTACCCATATGACCACGGAAACGTTTTGTTTTACCGTTTTGGATAAGTGTATTAACCTTTACAACTTCAACTTCAAAAACAGCTTCCACTGCTTGTTTAATTGATGGCTTAGTAGCACTCATAGGTACACGAAATGTAACCTGCCCATGCTCTGAACCCAATGTTGCTTTCTCTGTTATAACAGGAGAACGAATAATTTCATACATCCATTCAGCAACTTCTACTTTTTTTGCTTTACTCATTTAAGTCTAGCCTCCAAGTTTGTCAATGCAGCTTTAGTTAGAACTAAAACATCACGACGTAAAATATCATAAACATTAGCACCTTGTTCTGGTAGAACATCAATTAGTGGGATATTACTAGCCGCACGAACAAAGTTCACATCCATTTCAGGGCCGTCAATTATCAAAGCTGAAGTTAAACCCATTTTTGACAATTGGCTAACTAAATCTCTTGTTTTGTGTGATTTAGTTTTTGCTTCATCTAATATAATCAATTTACCAGATGCTTGTTTTGTAGATAGAGCGGTTTTCAAAGCAAGTTTACGAACTTTCTTTGGAACATCAAATGCGTGGCTTCTTACAACTGGACCATGTGTAGTTTGACCACCAACTTGGATACCACTACGTTTTTGACCCTGTCTTGCGTTACCTGTACCTTTTTGTGCAAAAGGCTTTTTACCTGTACCGCTAATCTCGCTTACGTCTTTAACTTTGTGATTACCACATCTACGTTTTGCAAGCTGCCAGTTGACAACACGGTGCATAATATCTTGTCTATCAATATCACAACCAAAAATAGCCTCGTTGATATCAACATCACCTAATTTTTTGTTATCAAGGTTTTTCAACTCTGCTTTCATCGTTTTATCCCTTATTCTTCGTTACCAGATTTATTGTCTTCGACAACATCTGTTTTTGCTTCTGTTTCAACTGGAGCTTTTTCAGCTTCAACTTTTACACTACGAATAGCTGCAGGATAAGGTAGACCTTCAGGCGCTGCTTTTTTAACAGAATCTTTAATCATTACCCAGCCTTTTTTTGCTCCAGGTACTGCACCTTTTACAAATAATAGACCTGCATCTTCATCAACCATCATTACTTCAAGGTTTTGAGCAGTTTGACGATCAGCACCCATGTGCCCAGCCATTCTTTTACCTTTAAATACTTTACCAGGATCTTGACATTGACCTGTTGAACCATGTGCTCTGTGTGAAATTGATACACCATGTGATGCTCTCATACCACCAAAGTTATGTCTCTTCATAGCACCCGCAAAACCTTTACCTTGCGAAGTACCTGCAACATCAACATATTGACCAACAACAAAATGGCTAGCCATAATCTCTGATCCCACTTCAACAACGGCATCTGGAGAAACTCTAAATTCAACCAATTTTTTCTTTGGCTCTACTTTTGCTTTAGCATAGTGACCGCGAACTGGCTTAGATACATTCTTAACCTTTGCAGTGCCTGATCCCAATTGCAATGAAACATAGCCATTTCTTTCTTCTGTTTGTACTGACACGACTTGACAATTGTCAATCTTCAAAACAGTAACTGGAATAGACGTCCCATCATCTCTGAATCTGCGGGTCATTCCAAGCTTTGTTGCTATTAAACCTGTACGCATTTTTTTATCACCTTAAACTACTTTTTAATTTACAAAACTTTTTAAAACTAAAGCTTAATCTCAACATCCACACCAGCGGCCAAATCTAACTTCATTAAAGCATCGATTGTTTGCGGGGTAGGATTAACAATATCCAATAAACGCTTATGTGTTCTCATCTCGAACTGTTCTCTTGATTTTTTGTTCACATGAGGACTACGTAATACTGTAAATTTCTCAATCTTTGTCGGCATTGGAATAGGACCACAAACTTCTGCACCTGTTCTTTTTGCTGTATTAACAATCTCTTTAGTAGATTGATCAAGAATTCTATGATCATAAGCTCTAAGCGTTACACGGATATTTTGTGCTTCCATTTTATTATGCCTTCTTCTTCAACTTTATTATTTTTAGAATATTAGATGCCAGCCATAAAAACTGACATCTAATATCAACTAAATTATTCAATTATCTTCGCAACAACACCCGCACCAACTGTACGACCACCTTCACGGATAGCGAAACGTAAACCTTCATCCATTGCAATTGGTGCAATCAATTCGATGTTCATTTCAATATTATCACCAGGCATAACCATTTCTGTACCTTCTGGAAGATGAACAACACCTGTTACATCAGTTGTACGGAAGTAGAACTGTGGACGGTAGTTTGTAAAGAATGGCGTATGACGACCACCTTCATCTTTTGTCAATACATATGCTTCTGCTAAGAATTTTGTATGTGGAGTAATTGATCCTGGCTTCGCTAATACTTGACCACGTTCAACTTCTTCACGTTTTGTACCACGTAAAAGTGCTCCAACGTTATCCCCAGCTTCACCTCTATCAAGAAGTTTACGGAACATTTCAACACCAGTGATAATTGTTTTTTCAGTAGCTTTTATACCAATGATTTCAACTTCGTCACCAACATTTATAACACCTTGTTCGATACGACCTGTAACAACTGTACCACGACCAGAAATTGAGAACACGTCTTCAATTGGCATCAAGAAATCTTGATCGATTGGACGTTCAGGAGTTGGAATATATTCATCAACAGCTTTCATAAGCTCAAGAATTGAATTTTTACCAATTTCGTCATCTCTGCCTTCTAATGCAGCAAGAGCTGAACCTTTAACGATCGGAATATCGTCGCCAGGGAAGTCATAGCTAGACAATAGCTCACGGATTTCCATTTCAACTAATTCAATTAATTCTTCATCATCAACTTGGTCAACTTTATTCATGTAAATAACAAGAGCTGGTACACCAACCTGACGAGCAAGCAAGATGTGTTCACGTGTCTGAGGCATTGGACCATCAGCAGCGTTTACAACAAGAATACCACCATCCATTTGAGCAGCACCAGTAATCATGTTCTTCACGTAATCCGCGTGACCTGGACAGTCAACATGGGCATAGTGACGAGCTTCCGTTTCATATTCAACATGTGCAGTTGAAATTGTGATACCACGTTCTCTTTCTTCTGGAGCACCGTCGATATCAGCGTAACCTTTAAATTCAGCTCCACCTGTTTCAGCCAACACTTTTGTAATAGCAGCAGTTAAAGTTGTTTTACCGTGATCTACGTGACCAATAGTACCAATATTAACATGTGGTTTATTACGTTCAAATTTTTCCTTAGCCATTTGTCTTGTTCCTTCTCTTAAAAATTAAGACATTAAAATTATTTTTAACTAACCTAAGCCAGTTTTTCTTTTACTTCTTCCGCAACTGCTTGCGGAACTTGGTTATAATGATCGAAATGCATTGTGTATTGTGCCCTACCCTGGCTCATTGAACGCAATGTATTGATATAACCAAACATATTTGCCAATGGAACCATTGCAGAAACTACTCTTGCATTACCCCTGTTGTCCATATCGGACACTTGACCACGGCGACTATTCAAATCACCAATGATATCACCCATGTACTCTTCCGGAGTTACAACTTCAACTTTCATAATCGGCTCAAGTAGAGCAGGACCAGCTTGCGCTATACCTTCTCTAAACGCTCCCCTTGCAGCAATCTCAAACGCAAGAACAGATGAATCGACATCATGGTAAGCACCGTCAGTCAGAGTTGCTTTAAAGTCAATAAGCGGGAAACCAGCGATAACACCAGTATCTTTTGAACCTACTATACCTTTTTCAACACCTGGGATATATTCTCTTGGAACATTACCACCAACAACTTTACTAATGAATTCAAAACCAGCACCAACTTCATTTGGTTCAAATGTGATTTTAATTCTTGCGAACTGACCAGAACCACCAGATTGTTTCTTGTGAGTATAATCAATTTCTTTTGTTTTTGTAATTGTTTCACGATATGCAACCTGTGGAGCACCAATATTTGCTTCAACTTTAAATTCACGTTTCATACGGTCAACAATAATATCTAAGTGCAACTCACCCATACCCTTGATTACTGTCTGGCCACTTTCGTGGTCAACTGCAACCCTGAAAGACGGATCTTCTGCTGCTAGCCTTTGCAATGCCAATGACATTTTCTCTTGATCGGCTTTTGACTTTGGCTCAACTGCAATTTCAATTACTGGCTCTGGAAATTCCATACGCTCCAAGATAATTGGCTTCGCCATATCACATAAAGTATCACCTGTTGTAGTTGCTTTCAAACCAGCAATCGCAACAATGTCACCTGCAGTTGCAGTTTTAATTTCTTCACGGTTGTTTGAGTGCATAAGCAACATACGACCAACACGTTCTTTTTGACCTTTAACAGTATTTTGAACGTAACTACCAGCTTCCAAAGTACCAGAGTAAATTCTAGCAAATGTCAATGAACCAACAAATGGGTCATTCATAATTTTAAATGCCAAAGCAGAGAAAGGCGCGTCGTTTTCTGGAGCACGAGTATCTTCTTCGTCAGAATCAACCTTAAGACCAGTTACAGCACCAACATCCAATGGAGATGGCATGAAATCAATTACAGCATCTAGTAAAGGTTGAACACCTTTGTTTTTAAATGCAGTACCACATAAAATTGGAACGAACTGGTTAGCAAGAGTACCTTTTCTGATACAAGCTTTTAAAGTAGCTTCATCAGGCTCTGTGCCTTCTAAATAAGCTTCCATTGCAACATCGTCTACTTCTAAAGCAGTTTCAACTAGCTGTACACGGTAGTCATTTGATTTTTCAACTAAATCAGCTGGAATATCAGTATATTCAAACTCAGCACCAAGGTTTTCGTTTTTCCAAACAATAGCCTTCATTTTAACAAGATCAATACAACCAGCAAATTCAGCTTCTGAACCAATCGGCAACTGTATAACAAGCGGAACAGCACCTAAACGGTCAACGATCATATCTACACAACGGTAGAAATCAGCACCAGTACGGTCCATTTTATTTACAAAACACATTCTAGGAACGTCGTATTTGTCACCTTGACGCCATACCGTCTCAGATTGCGGCTCAACACCAGCAACAGAATCAAATACAGCAACAGCTCCATCTAATACACGCAAAGAACGTTCAACTTCAATTGTAAAATCCACGTGACCTGGAGTATCAATAATATTAATTCTATGATCATCCCAGAAACAAGTAGTCGCAGCAGAAGTAATTGTTATACCTCTTTCTTGCTCTTGCTCCATCCAATCCATAGTAGCGGCACCATCGTGCACTTCACCGATTTTGTGAGATTTACCAGTGTAATAAAGAATACGCTCTGTTGTGGTAGTTTTACCAGCATCAATATGAGCCATAATTCCAATATTACGATAATTTTCTAGTGGTGTTGTTTCTGACATCTAAAAATTCCTTACCAGCGATAATGAGAGAAAGCTTTATTAGCTTCTGCCATCTTATGTGTATCTTCACGTTTCTTAACAGATGAGCCACGTTGTTCAGCAGCATCTTCCAATTCACGAGCAAGTCTTTCAACCATAGTAGTTTCAGAACGACCTCTAGAAGCCTTTATAATCCATCTAATTGCCAATGCTTGTGCTCTCTTAGGAGATACATCAACAGGTACCTGATAAGTTGCACCACCAACACGGCGAGATTTAACTTCAACAAGTGGCTTTACATTTTCTAAAGCATCATGGAATACAGTCAGACCTTCTTTTTTCAATTTTGATTCAACAAGCTCAATTGCACCATAGAATATACGCTCAGCAGTAGATTTTTTACCACCGATCATTAGGATATTCATGAATTTAGCAACTACCTCATCCTTAAATTTTGGATCTGGTAAAACTTTTCTTATTTCTGCACTACGACGTCTCATATTTATAACTCTCTATTACTTATCACTTAGGCTTCTTAGCACCATATTTTGATCTAGCTTGACGGCGTTTATCAACACCCTGAGCATCCAATTTACCACGAATAACAGTGTAACGAACACCCGGTAAATCTTTACGACGACCACCACGAAGAAGAACAACTGCGTGTTCCTGTAAGTTGTGACCTATACCAGGGATGTAACACGTAACTTCTTTTTTATTTGTAAGACGAACACGAGCAACCTTACGCAAAGCAGAGTTAGGTTTCTTAGGTGTAGTCGTATAAACACGAGTACAAACACCACGTTTCTGTGGGTTACCTTCTAGATCAGGAACCTTAGTTTTCTTCTTTATTACTTTGCGTCCATTACGAACTAACTGATTAACGGTTGGCATATCAGCCCTTTCCTTAAAAAATTTTAGTTACTCACTCATTGGATAAACTGTATACAACAGTAATAAGAATTAAGCAACAAGAAAATTCTCGCTGCAATAATATTTATTGCGCGCCGGTTACTATCTTTTTTCAGCAACCCTGCAAACTGCGTTTAGATTCGAAATCTACAGCCAGTTCATCCTTTATAATGAGCGAGAAAATAACATATATGGGATAAGAGTCAATAGGAGTTTTAAAAAAACTTTAACTTTTTTAAAAAAACCTTAAATAAGCATCAATTACGGCCTCTTTTGACCTTAACCTCTAATATAATAAAAAAAACGAGGTAACAATTAAGCTACCTCGTTTTTAATTAAATCAATTTATTACTAGCTAGCTACTAATTCTTCACCAGTTTCATCTGTTAAAATTGGAGAATCGTCATTATGGACATCAACAGCGTTTGAAGCCATAGCAATCTTATCCCTATCAGCCGCTAGACGCTTCATTCTATGAACTGTGGCACCTGTACCCGCTGGTATCAATCTACCCACGATTACGTTCTCTTTTAGGCCATAAAGCTCATCAGATTTACCATTAACGGCAGCATCGGTTAAGACACGAGTCGTTTCCTGGAATGATGCAGCAGAGATAAAGCTGTTTGTTTGTAGACTTGCTTTAGTAATACCAAGTAAAATTGGCTCACCTTTGGCAAGAACTTTGCTTTGCTCTTTCATTTTTTCATTGGTATCAGCAAACTCCATTCTATCAACTTGCTCACCAGTTAGGTAAGTAGTTTCACCTGGATCAGTAATCTCAATTTTCTGCAACATCTGACGTACGATTACTTCAATATGTTTATCATTAATCTTAACACCCTGAAGTAAATATACAGCTTGAATTTCAGTCGTTAGATATTGCGACAGAGCCTCAACACCCAATGCAGATAGAATATCATGCGGAACCATTGCACCATCAAGTAGAGCGTCACCACGTCTAACGTAGTCACCTTCGTTAACGGCAATATGCTTACCTTTTGGAATTAGATATTCTTTTGGTTCACCTTCACCATCAGTTGGTTTTACAACGATACGGCGTTTTGCTTTGTAATCTTTACCAAATTCAACTTGACCATCAATCTCAGAGATAATAGCGAAGTCTTTTGGACGACGTGCTTCAAATAATTCAGCAACACGAGGTAGACCACCGGTAATATCTTTAGTTTTTGATGTTTCTTTTGGAATTCTAGCAATAATATCACCAGCTTTTACTTCTGCACCATTTTCAACGTTTAAGATCGCATCAACTGGCATGTAGTAATTAGCATCTAAGCCATTTGGTAATTTCATAATCTCGCCATTTGAATCTTTCAATGTGATTCTTGGTTTAAGATCTTTACCTTTTGCTTGCTGTCTCCAGTCAGATACGATTTTAGATGCGATACCTGTTGCTTCATCGGTTATTTCATTAATAGATACACCATCAACAAAATCACCATATTCTGCAACACCATCTTTTTCAGTTACGATTGGAACAGTATATGGGTCCCAATCTGCAAGTTTCGTACCTTGTTTGATCTCATCACCATCATCAACAAGAAGTTTTGCACCATAAGGAAGTCTATGGCTTGCTTTTTCTTGTCCAGCTTTATCAAGAAGAATAATTTCAGTATTTCTTCCCATTACAATGTTAAAGCCAGATGAGTTTTCAACAACGTTTTTATGTGTGATTTTAATTTTTGCATCAAAGGCAGATTCGACAGATGAATCAACTGCACCACGCTGCGCTGCACCACCAATGTGGAAAGTACGCATAGTAAGCTGAGTTCCAGGCTCACCAATTGACTGAGCAGCGATTACACCAACTGCTTCACCAATGTTCACTTCTGTACCACGAGCCATATCACGACCGTAACATTTAGAACAAACACCGTTTTTCAATACACATGTTAATGCAGATCTAACTAGAACACTATCAACGCCAGCTGTTGCAATTTTTTCTGCAACCGCTTCGTTCACAATCTTACCAGCAGGAGCAATTAAATCACCAGTTAATGGATCATTTACATCAAATGCAGGGACACGGCCAGCAACACGCTCTTCTAATGAAGAGATTACGTTACCACCATCGATAATTGAACTTACTGTTATACCTTCTTCTGTACCACAATCATATTCGGTAATAATCGCATCCTGTGCAACATCAACCAAACGACGAGTTAGATAACCCGAGTTCGCAGTTTTCAAAGCAGTATCAGCCAAACCTTTACGCGCACCATGGGTGGAGTTAAAGTATTCCAACACAGTCAAACCTTCTTTAAAGTTTGAGATAATCGGGTTTTCAATGATTTCACCAGATGGCTTAGCCATCAAACCACGCATACCTGCAAGCTGTCTTATCTGTGCCGCAGAACCACGAGCACCAGAGTGAGCCATCATATATACAGAGTTCAATCTACCATCTTCTTGTGGAGATGAAATTGAATTCATCATCTCAACCGCAACATCATCAGTACAAGCAGACCAAATATCAACAACCTTGTTATATTTCTCACCTTTGGTAATTAAACCATCTTGGTATTGTTGCTCATATTCTTTTACTTTGTCTTTTGCGATATTAACAAGTTTTGTTTTTGATTCTGGAATAATCATATCATCTTTACCAAATGATATACCTGCTTTACAAGCATTCGAGAAACCCAATCCCATGATTTTATCACAGAATATAACAGTTACTTTCTGACCACAGAAACGATAGATAATATCAATTAAGTTAGATACATCTTTCTTCGTTAGAACACGGTTAATAAGATCAAAAGATACATCTTTGTTACGTGGGAAGACTTCTGAAATCAACATACGACCTGGTGTCGTATCAACGATTTCAATTTTCTCTTCGCCATTTTCATCAACGCCAATATATCTTGCTTTGATTTTAGCATGTAGAGATAAATCTCCACTATCAAGTGCGTAATGCATCTCACCAATATCAGTAAATGAAGTACCTTCACCTTTTTGACCATCAGCTTCCAATGACATGTAATATAAACCAAGTACTATATCCTGTGATGGTACAATAACTGGCTTACCATCCGCTGGACGCAAGATGTTATTTGTAGACATCATTAATACGCGTGCTTCTAATTGTGCTTCCACCGATAATGGAACATGGACAGCCATCTGGTCACCATCAAAATCAGCATTAAACGCAGTACATACTAATGGGTGCAACTGAATTGCTTTACCTTCGATTAATACTGGCTCAAATGCTTGGATACCAAGTCTGTGCAATGTTGGGGCACGGTTTAACATTACTGGGTGTTCACGAATTACTTCTTCTAAAATATCCCAAACTTCTGGGCGTTCTTTTTCTACCATTTTCTTAGCCGCTTTTACAGTATTAGCCATACCGTATAATTCCAAGCGGTTATAAATAAATGGTTTAAATAATTCTAACGCCATTTTCTTTGGTAGACCACATTGATGCAATAGTAATTCAGGACCAGATACGATCACAGAACGACCCGAGTAATCAACACGTTTACCAAGCAAGTTCTGACGGAAACGACCTTGTTTACCTTTAAGCATATCTGACAAAGACTTAAGTGGACGTTTATTTGTACCAGTAATCACACGACCACGACGACCATTATCAAATAATGCATCAACAGATTCTTGCAACATACGTTTTTCATTACGAACAATAATATCTGGTGCGCGTAATTCAATTAAACGACGTAGACGGTTGTTACGGTTAATAACTCGACGATATAAATCATTCAGATCAGATGTCGCAAAACGACCACCATCCAATGGAACAAGAGGTCTCAATTCTGGTGGAATTACAGGAACTGCATCCATAATCATCCATTCAGGTCTTGTACCTGAATTCAAGAATGCTTCAACTAGCTTTAGTCTTTTAACTAATTTCTTACGTTTAGCTTCAGATTTTGTTTCAGCCAAAGCTTCTTCAATTTTAATGATTTCATCTTCTAATTTAATTGAAGACATTACTTCTTTTAATGCTTCTGCACCGATACCAGCACGGAAGTTTTCTTCACCATATTCATCTTGAGCATCAACATATTCTTCTTCTGTTAATAACTGGAATGTTTTCAGTGGTGTCATACCTGGCTCTAATACCACGTAGTTTTCAAAATAAAGTATTTTCTCTAGCTCTTTTAAAGTCATATCCATCATTAAACCGATACGGCTAGGCAATGATTTCAAGAACCAGATATGGGCAACAGGAGATGCAAGATCAATATGCCCCATACGATCACGACGTACTTTTGTTAATGTAACTTCAACGCCACATTTTTCACAAATAATACCTTTGTATTTCATACGCTTGTATTTACCACAAAGACATTCGTAATCTTTAACTGGGCCAAAAATCCTTGCACAGAATAGACCGTCTTTTTCTGGTTTAAATGTTCTATAATTGATGGTTTCTGGCTTTTTAATTTCACCATATGACCATGAAAGTATTTGTTCTGGACTTGCGATTGATACTCTTATCTGATCAAAACTTTGTGGACCACTAACTTGACCGAAAAGATTCATTACTTCATTCATTTTTTATTCTCCTGCCTGTATCTGGCAATAATATTAAAAATTTTAAAACTTAAGATCTCCTTGGCATTAGACCATAACACCAAGGAGAAAATTACTAGATATTCGTTTGTTTCAAATCAACGTTTAACCCTAAGGATTTCAACTCTTTTACAAGTACGTTAAATGATTCTGGAATACCGATTTCAAAGTTATCTTCACCACGAACAATAGATTCATATGCTTTTGTTCTACCTGCAACATCATCTGATTTAACAGTTAACATTTCCTGCAAGGTATAAGCAGCACCATATGCCTGTAATGCCCACACTTCCATCTCACCGAATCTCTGACCACCGAATTGAGCTTTACCACCCAATGGTTGCTGAGTAACAAGACTGTATGGACCAATTGAACGAGCGTGAATTTTATCATCCACTAAGTGATGCAATTTAAGCATATAGATATAACCAACAGTTACATCACGTGCAAATTTCTCACCAGTACGACCATCGATCAAAGTAACCTGACCAGAACTATCCAAACCAGAGTTTGTAAGCAAGGTATTGATATCTTCTTCAACAGCACCATCAAATACAGGCGTTGCCATTGGTACACCAGTTTTAAGATTACCGGCCATTTCCAACAATGAATCTTCATCCAAAGAAGCAACATCTTCTTTATACACTTGATCGCCATAGGCAGTTTTTAATGTTGCATTAAGTTCTTTCAAACCCTCTTTAACATTGGCACTGTCACCAGCATCAGTTCTCGCAAATTCAATCTTACCAAGCGCTTGTGATACTTGTTTACCAAGTTCCGCAGATGCCCAACCTAAGTGAGTTTCTAAAATCTGACCAACATTCATACGTGATGGTACACCAAGTGGGTTCAACACGATATCAACAGGCGTTCCGTCTTCCAAGTAAGGCATATCTTCCAATGATGCAATACGAGAGATAACCCCTTTGTTACCATGACGACCAGCCATTTTGTCACCAGGTTGAAGCTTACGCTTAACTGCTACAAATACTTTAACAGTTTTCATTACACCTGGTAACATTTCGTCACCACCTTGCAATTTATCAACTTTGTTTTCAAAACGTTGTTTCAGATCTTCAATTGCTTTATCAAAAACAACTTCCATATCTTCGATATTTTCCATTGTTTTTTCGTCTTCAACAACAAAATCTCTCCACTCAACCTTTGCAACAGAGCTTAACTCTTCCTCAGCAAGCTTAGTTCCTTTTTTCATGCCACTAGCAGCTTTTGCTAATGTTTGACCAAGAAGAACTTCTTTTAGCTTACCGTAGAAACCACGTTCATAAATGCGACGTTCATCATCTCTGTCTTTTGCAAGACGTTCAATTTCATCGCGTTCAATTGATAATGCACGTTGATCTTTCTCAACACCACGTCTTGAGAATACACGAACATCAACTACAGTTCCTGCAACCCCAGGAGGCAATCTTAGAGATGAATCTTTAACATCAGATGCTTTCTCACCAAAGATAGCACGTAGAAGTTTTTCTTCCGGTGTCATCGGGCTTTCGCCTTTTGGTGTTACTTTACCAACAAGAATATCACCTGGGTGAACTTCTGCACCGATATAAACGATACCTGCTTCATCAAGATGTTTTAGACCTTCTTCACCGACATTTGGAATATCACGAGTAATATCTTCTTGACCTAATTTAGTGTCACGAGCCATTACATCGAATTCTTCCAAGTGAATAGATGTAAACACATCATCACGCACGATACGTTCAGAGATCAATATTGAATCTTCGTAATTGTAACCATTCCAAGGCATAAATGCCACAAGAACGTTACGACCAAGAGCCAATTCACCTAAATCAGTAGATGGACCATCGGCAATAATGTCACCTTCTTTGATTTCATCACCAACACGAACCAATGGACGCTGATTAATACAACTATCTTGGTTTGAACGTTGGAATTTCTTTAATGAATAGATATCAACAGTTGATTTACTACTATCAGTTTCAGCAGTTGCTCTAATCACGATACGATTTGCATCGACCTGATCCACAATACCGTCACGATCCGCAGTAACTGCCGCACCACTATCACGTGCCACAACAGATTCCATACCAGTTCCAACCACAGGAGCCGCAGCTCTTAGCAATGGAACAGCCTGTCTCATCATGTTTGATCCCATCAATGCACGGTTCGCATCATCGTTTTCCAAGAAAGGAATTAAAGATGCGGCCACTGATACCATCTGTTTCGGTGATACATCCATAAGATCAATCTGATCACCAGATGACATCACATTTTCACCATTCATACGACATGAAACGATATCACTTGCGAATGTTTTATCTTCGTTAATTTCTGAATTGGCCTGAGCAATAATATACTTACCCTCATCCATTGCAGATAGATAAATAACTTCATCAATTACTTTACCATTTTCAACTTTTCTATATGGGCTTTCAATGAAACCATATTGGTTGATAATCGCATAAGTAGATAATGAGTTAATAAGACCAATATTCGGTCCCTCTGGAGTTTCAATTGGACAGATACGACCATAGTGAGTTGGGTGTACATCACGAACTTCAAAACCAGCACGTTCACGGGTTAGACCACCTGGGCCCAATGCAGACATACGACGTTTATGAGTAATTTCAGATAATGGATTTGTCTGATCCATAAACTGAGAAAGCTGAGATGAACCAAAGAATTCACGAACCGCAGCAGCTGCAGGTTTTGCATTAATTAGATCATGTGGCATTGCAGTATCAATATCAACCGAGCTCATTCTTTCACGAATTGCACGCTCCATACGTAATAGACCGATACGACATTGGTTTTCCATTAATTCACCAACTGAACGTACACGACGGTTACCAAGGTGATCGATATCATCAGTTTCGCCACGACCATCTTTTAAATCAAGCAAGATTTTTAAGATTTCCATGATGTCAACTTGACGTAGAACTCTTAATTGATCTTCTGTTTCAAAATCAAGTCTTGAATTCATTTTAACACGACCAACAGCCGATAGATCATAACGATCTTCATCGAAGAACAAGCTTCTGAATAATGCATCTGATGAATCTAATGTCGGTGGCTCACCTGGGCGCATAACGCGGTAGATGTCAGACAAAGCTTCTTCACGGTTTTTACATTTATCAGCAGCCAAAGTATCACGAATATATGACCCAACATTAATGTGATCAATATTTAAAACATCTAGCTTTTTAACATTCATTTTTTCCAAAGATTCTAACATCTTCGCATCAACGATATCACCAGCATCAAATAATACTTCGCCAGTTTCTTCGTCTAGAATGTCATGGGCAATATATTTACCATTCAACTCTTCTGTTGCAATTAATTGCTCTTCAAGACCTTCTTCAATAAGCTTCTTAATTTTACGAGCAGTTAATTTTGTATTTATTTCCGCAACAACTTTATTTGTTTTCGCATCAACAAGATCATATCTTAGCTTAACACCTTTATAGTTAGCTTCGATAAAAGGCATTTTCCAGCCTTTTTTACTATTTTCCATTGTAATTGTTTCATAGAAGAAAGATAAAATATCTTCTCTAGACATACCTTGGATATCTTCTGGATTGATTGTTTTACCTTTTTCTTCCATTTCAGCACGGAATTTTAAAGATTTTTCATTATCCAAAGCCATCAAGAATGTAGTTACAGGCAATTTACGACGTCTATCAATACGAACATTTACGATATCTTTTGCATCGAATTCAAAGTCCAACCATGAACCACGGTATGGAATAACTCTTGCTGCGAATAAATATTTACCAGATGAGTGTGATTTACCATGATCATGGTCAAAGAACACACCAGGACTTCTATGCATTTGTGATACGATAACACGTTCCGTACCATTTACAACGAATGTACCATTTTCGGTCATCAAAGGCATATCTAGCATATAGACATCTTGCTCTTTAATATCACGGATTGAACGTAACCCAGTATCTTCATCAATATCAAATACAGATAAACGTAAAGTAACTCTTAGAGGAGCCGCATATGTAACGCCACGCTGCTTTGATTCTTCAACATCATATTTCGGTTGTTCTAATTCATATTTAACAAAGTCAATTTCTGCTCTATCTGAGAAATCTTTAATTGGGAATACTGAGGCAAAAACCTCTTGTAAACCTTCACGTACACGGTCTTCTTCCGCAACACCGAACTGTAAGAAGTTATTGTAAGAATTACACTGAACCTCAATAAGGTTAGGCATTTCACAAATTTCTTCAATTGTTCCGAAACTTCTGCGGACACGTTTACGACCAGTAAAACTTTTATTAACTAAGGATGATCTAACTGCTTTTGCACTCATAATTTTACGCTTCCCTGAAACTATACTAAGTTTTAAAACCTTGTATCTTATAAAACAACCACTTGCATGGTATAAAAAATTTTGATGGATTTAGATATTATCTATAAATTTAATTAGCCCACCCGATCAATGACTAATTAGCACAAACTGGCGACTAGCAAAAATGCCAGCCGCCAATAATTTGTACTATTTTTTGAAATAATTTGAAATCACTTATTTAAGCTCTACAGTAGCTCCGGCCGCTTCAAGTTTTTTCTTCATTTCTTCAGCTTCACCTTTTGGTGCAGCTTCTTTAATTGTTTTTGGTGCGCCATCAACAATGTCTTTAGCTTCTTTCAGACCAAGACCAGTGATTGCACGAACTTCTTTAATCACGTTGATTTTCTTTTCGCCAGCAGCAGTCAAGACAACATCAAATTCGTCTTTTTCTGCAGCAGCTTCGCCAGCAGCAACAGCAGCTACAGCAGCTACTGGAGCAGCAGCAGATACGCCCCACTTGTCTTCCAACATTGTAGACAGCTCAGCTGCTTCCAATACTGTTAATTCTGATAATGTTTCTACGATTTTTGCTAGATCAGCCATTTTCTTCTCCTAAAATTATTCCCATTATTGGGATTTTTACTTCATGTTTGTTAACTAATAGATTATTTAAACTTATTCTTTTTCTGCATACGCTTTTGTTACACGAGCTAACTGAGACGCAGGAGCCTGCGCGATAGTTGCGATACGTGTAGCAGGTGTTTGTATAAGAGCAACAAGCTTACCACGAACCTCATCAAGAGATGGTAGTTTAGCAAGAGCCTCAACACCCTTAGCATCAAGCAGAGTATCACCAAGAGCGCCACCAATAATTTCTATTTTGCTATTAGTTTTAGCGAAATTATAAGTAACTTTAGCAGCAGCAACCGGATCTTTCGATACAGCAACAGCTACTGGCCCTTTTAGCATATCTGCTAGAGCTTCATAGCGCGTACCCTGAAGAGCACGTTTAGCCAATCTATTCTTTATTATTTTAAATGTTGCGCCTTCTGGTCTCATATCAGATCTTAAAACATCTAACTCTTTCATTGTAAGACCACCATTAGCTTGACTGCTATACTGGGTTACAACTACGAGTTCGTTGTCCTGAAACATCTGATGTAGGACTTTGACAGCCTCAACTTTTTGTGCATGTTCCACGAAGTTTCTCCGTTTCTTTTTTTATCTGTGATCAATAGCAAAAATAAAAGACCATCTTTATATTTAAACCATCAATCGGTTGCACATATGATAATACTAATTAATAAAAACCAACATTACCACACCATAACCTGCCCAAAAAGTTCAAACCGCAATTATTATAAATAATAATTAAGGCCTTCACTCCTCTGTCTATACAGGCTCTTTCAAATTAAGCTAAGGAAAACCCTTAGCACCTGTGGTCTTGGAACAGGGATTCTAAAAGAGGCATTCTCACACCCCTTTAGAAAACTTAAATTATGCTACTTCTTCCAAAGAATTAACATCTATTTGATATCCAGGCCCCATAGTAGAGCTTAGAGTAATCTTTTTCATGTAAGTACCTTTTGCACCAGTTGGTCTAGCCTTCTGAATTGCCTTGATAAACGCGCTTACATTTTCAACTAATTTTTTCTCATCGAAACTTGCTTTACCAACACCCGCATGAATAATACCAGTTTTTTCTGCACGGTACTCGATTGAACCAGCTTTCACAGTTTCAACAGCAGCTTTAACATCCATTGTTACAGTACCAAGTTTTGGATTTGGCATCATGCCTCTTGGACCTAAAATCTGACCAAGACGACCAACGATTGGCATCATATCTGGAGTTGCGATACAACGATCAAAATCCATCTCACCTTTTTGAATTTTTTCCATTAAATCTTCAGCACCAACAATATCTGCACCAGCAGCTTTAGCTTCATCAGCCTTAGCGTCTTTTGCGAATACTGCAACACGTAGAGTCTTACCAGTACCATTTGGCAACGAGATAACACCACGAACAATTTGGTCTGAGTGCTTAGGATCGATACCTAAGTTTAATGATAATTCAAAAGTTTCATCGAATTTTGCAGTCGCATTAGCTTTTACCGCTTTCACAGCATCAGCTAATGAATGAACAGCAGTTCTATCCAATGTTTTATATACTTCTTTTAATCTTTTTGTTTGTTTAGCCATTTTAATTCCCCTTAACCTACAACTTCAAGACCCATTGAACGGGCAGAACCCTCAATGATCTTTGCAGCTTGGTCTGGATCATGAGCATTAAGATCCGCTTTTTTCATTTCAACAATTTCCAAAACTTGCTTTCTTGTAACAGAACCACAAACTTCAAATCCTGGCTTTTGACTACCTTTTTGTAGTTTTGCAGCCTTCATTAACAAATAACTTGCCGGAGGCGTTTTTGTAACGAAAGTAAAACTTGCATCTTGATATACAGTAATCAATGTCGGGATAGGCATACCTGGTTCCATATCACCAGTTTTTGCATTAAATGCCTTACAGAATTCCATGATGTTTACACCAGCTTGACCCAATGCAGGACCGATTGGCGGTGAAGGGTTTGCTTTACCTGCAGGAACTTGCAGCTTTAAAACACCTTTTATTTTTTTTGCCATTTTATATTTTCCTTTAACAATTTAAAAGTAACGTGGTTCGATCGCCTATGGTCTTTATAAACTAAATCTCCCACATATATTACCAATAGAATATAATTCTACAGATTTGCGGACATTATAACGATATGAAATAAAAATCAATAGCAAAAACCAGTTTTTTATAAAAAACTTTTAATTAAGCTTTTTCCACCTGAGTATATTCAAGCTCAACTGGTGTTTCGCGACCGAATATTGATACAAGAACCTTTAATCTACTACGCTCTTCATCAATCTCTTCAACCAATCCATTAAACGAGTTAAACGGACCATCACAAACTTTAACATTTTCACCAATATCAAAAGTAATATCTGGACGAGGCTTCTCTGCCCCCTCTTTCACTTGGTTCATGATTCTCTCAGCTTCAGCTTTTGAAATCGGCTGCGGTTTATTTCCGCCACCTAAGAAATCAGTTACCTTTGGAATTTCTTTTACCAAATGCCAAGCTGCATCAGATAATTCCATTTCAACCAAGATATAACCTGGAAAAAATTTACGTTCAGAACTTACTTTCTGACCGCGTTTAATTGTCATTACTTCTTCTTTTGGAACCATAAGTTCACCGAAAGAATCTTCTAGTTTATTCTTCGTAGCAGATGTTCTTATCGCATCAACAACTTTTTGTTCAAAACCAGAATACACATGTAATACATACCATCTTTTAGCCATTATAAGCCACCCATTCCCAAAATATATTTAACACCAATAGAAATCACCCAATCTGCAAAAAACAAAAATACAGACATGATAAATACCATTATAAAAACAATAATAGTAGTTGTAACAGTCTCTGGCTTTGTTGGCCATGTTACTTTTGATGTTTCTTGTCGAACTTCTCTTGCGAATTGTCCTAATTTTGCCATTTTGTTAATCCTTAAACAAAAAATAATTCCAATAATGGCAGGAGCGGAGGGACTCGAACCCACAGCATCCGGTTTTGGAGACCGGCACTCTACCAATTGAGCTACGCTCCTGCAGATCATTTACCCTTTAGCTTTTCTAAATCCCAATTAATTGAGTGATAATTTTAGAAATGCGTGAGAATAATGAATATCAAATCTTTTACATTATAATTTTATAATTGCATAGAAAAAAATTATTTTTTTTATTTAATCTATTGTAAAGATTCACTGCTTTAGAATGATAAGGCTAAATTAATTTCCTCTAAAAATAGAATTAAGGGCTCGTTTTGTATAAGATTATAGTAATAGAAGATTCAAAATTATTCAGGAACATAATAGTTTCTGAATTAGAAAACTTGGATAATGTTCAATTATTAGTTGCAGAAAGCTTCGAAGAAGCTGACAAGATAACCGAAGAACATGAAGGAGATTTATTCCTTGCTGTAACTGATCTTAACCTACCTGATAGCCCAAGGGGTGAAGTCATTGATATGCTTTCCCAAAAGCAAATACCATCGATTGTATTATCAGGAACTTATAGCAGCGACCTGCGTGAACGCTTATTTTCATTAAATGTGATTGATTATATAATAAAAAACAACCCATCTAGCGTTAAGTACACGGCTAGATTGATTAAGACATTAATAGATAACACAAAAAGAAAAGCCATAATTGCTGAAGATTCTAAGGTCGCTAGTAGCGTTATATCAGCTCTATTAAAGCAATATAAATTTAAAGAAGTAATTCAAGCATATGATGGTCAAGAAGCATTAGATAAAATAAATGCAGATCCATTAATCTCTTTGGCAGTAATTGACGCGCATATGCCGGTAATGGATGGTTTCGAGCTAATTAGGAACATAAGACAAAAACTAAGCCCCGATGAAATGAGAATTATTGGTATATCCGGCTACGATAAAAAAGATTTATCTGCAAAATTCTTAAAATTTGGTGCCAATGACTTCCTAAAAAAACCTTTTATTGTCGAAGAATTCTTGTGTCGAGTTGTCCAAAATATTCAAGAAGCAGAGAGCATCAAGAATCTAAAATTACTAAACTCTACCGATTACCTAACTGGACTATATAACAGGCGAGGATTCTTTAAACAATCAAAGCAATTATTACTAAATGCGAAACGAGAAGGCTTAAATCCAATCGTTGCAATGATTGATATTGATAGCTTTAAGCTTATTAATGATACGCATGGCCATGCAGCCGGAGATAAAGTAATTAAAGGTATTGCAGATAAGCTAAACTCTTATAAAAGAGGTAGCGATATTGTGGCCAGGATTGGCGGCGAAGAATTCTGTTTTTTATTCCCTAACTTTAAATCTGAGAATATAGAGAGCTATTTTAATAGGCTTATAAAAGAAATTGCCGAAAATAGCATTGAAATCGAAGGTAAGAATATAGATGTTACCGTTAGTATAGGTATATGTAGCGCCGCTGAGTTTGACCTTGATAAGATGATGGCAATGGCAGATAAAAAACTATATATTGCTAAGGAAAACGGCAGAAATAAATTAGAATTTTAACTTTGATATAGTTGATATCCACGGCAAGATTTAGTTAGATTACAAGCGGTTGCATCTGGAAAAGCTTTTAATATTTTGTTTTTTATCATTAGCAAGGCTTCTGAATTTCCGGATTTTAACTCAGCCTCAATCTCTGATATTGGTTGAGATATATTATCATCCGATCCAACCAAGCAAATCTTACCCGTATCAAAAGCCAATTCCAGCAAACTGTCGCCTTTGTCATTATCGTTAATTGATATATCAAAATATTTACGATTTATTTTTGAGATGAATATTGGCTTTAAATCTATAAAATTTATTCCAGATAATGCTTTTACCGCAAGCTCTGATTCAACACATTCAATATTGGGGATAGAAGCATCAATTATATTAACCCATTCTTTTCTTTTAAATTCACCATCTTCTGAGTTATCTTCATTCATTCGCATTTTGATTGTTTGCTCAAACTTATTATCTTTTGCTGGTTCAACTCGCACAGAAATATCTTGTTCTTTCAATTTCAGGTCTACTGTATCGAAATAAACCCTATGCAGGCTTACTTCTTTTTCTTCTACTTGATAATTATCTTTAAATAAATTATAAGCCTGTTCTATTGCTTTACCCGATAATGCTAATTTTATCTCATGTTCAACATCTTTTTCCATTTTTCGATTCCTTCTAATGTTTATTTGATGGTGACTTATTTTTCTTATTTAATCTATCATTTAATTTTTTCATGGCTATTCTCTGTTTTTCAATAAAATCTTCGAACTTATTATATATTTTATAACCTAGCTCTGCCTTTGATTTTTCTTCTATTTTTATATTTGGCACAATCTCTTTTATTTGTTTTTTAACTGTATTAATTAAACTAGGGTCACCCTTTTTTAACTCTACTTCAATTTCAGAAACTTCTATATATTCTCCATCATTTGGAGGGGCTAGTTTTATTTTACCAATATCAAATGCAAGCTCAATCAATCCCTTGCCTTTTTTATTCTCAACTTCTATCACAAAATACCTGCGTTCAACATGGGAAGAGAATAAATGAATTAAGTCTTCATTTTTAATGTCTTGCAGAAGTTTCTTAGCCACAGGATCAGTTATAGATTTTATATCCGGAGTTTCAGTTAATATGAAGTCTTTACACTCTTTCCTAGATAAAGCTTTATCCAATGATGAGCCAATTTCAACATTATCAATTCCAGCTGCATGTTTAACAGTTTGCTCATACCCACCAAGGAAGATCCCCTTGCCTTCTTTATACTGAACCCTCAGGCCAATATTATTTTTATATAATATTTTACCCTTAGTATCAAAATAATCCCTAGGCCTATATTTATGTTTGATTGCTCCATTTAATGCTTTTTTTTGCATTTTATTAAAGACTTTTTCTAAATTGTCTTTTGATATCCTTATCTTTAACTCAATTTCTAGCTCAGATTTATTACCTGCCATTTCTAACTCATCTTCCTGTATACAGATTTAATATAGATATATATTTTATGTCATTATTTGATCTTGCATAATCAATCGGACTATATCCATCATTATCTTTAACATTAGGGTTTGAGCCAGCATTTAAAAGTAAATCTATCTTTTTAAGTTCATTATTAGTTGATAAATTAACAACATTAAATAATGGAGTCTGCCCCATATTATCAACAGCATTAACATCTGCGCCATTCTGTATTAAGTACTTCATTACATCTATATTACCAAGGAAACCGGCTAAATGCAAAGGGGTTCTACCCATTTTATTCTTTGCATTAATATCTATTTTATTGCTCTTTAAAACCTTATATATTTCCTCAGATAATAAAAACTTAGTCATGTCAATATGAGCAATGCCAAGATGTAAGACATTATTGCCCTTTATATCTAAAGAAGCGATATCGGCATTTAAATTCATTAAACTATCGAATGCATCAGTTGAGCCATATATTGCAGACCAATGTAGAGGTGTCTGATTATCCTCACCCAGAGCTCTTATATCTGCCCCAGCTTCAGCCAACATATTAATCACATCCGTTGAATTTCCAGCAGTAGCCCAATGCAGAACTGTACCGCCATCATATGAGTTTATCAAAGAACCACCCGAGGCTAATTCTAACCTTACGGATATTTTATCACCCGCTTTTGCTGATTTATAAAGGCTAGGCATTTCGATAGTTGAAGCCCGTAATTCTGTACTCAGGATGATACAAACTGCAAATAATAGAGACATAACACGCATTGGAAACTCCTTTGTAAAACAAACTCATATCGAATAGTACAATAATAATGTTAATATTTGAATACCTTAATATAAAAATCCGAATAGAGTACTAAAAACCTATCTCATAATTAAATTATCCAAATTAACTCCAAGTTAAACTTATTAACGCTAAGGTTGAAATAAGTAATAATTTAATATACTAAAAATTGAAAAGGTGAGTTTTATGTACAAAGAAAACAAAGGTTTCACATTAGTAGAGATAGCAATAGTTCTTACAATAATTGGTCTTTTAATTGGAGGAATTATTAAAGGCAGCCAGATGATTAAGAATGCAGAGGTCTCTGCAACGATTGCCAATATGAAATCTATCCAAGCAGCAATGGCAACTTTTAGGAGTTCCTATAGAGCATATCCAGGTGACTTTAGCACAGCTACAACTCAGCTAGCCAATTGTGATGCTTCAACTAATTGCACTGATGGTAATGGCGATAGCTTTATATGGGTTCCCTACTCTGCATATTATTATATGAGGGGAACTCCATTAGATACTGGGCTTGAAAGAGAAACATGGTTGTTTTGGAAACATTTAGCATTAGCCAATTTAATTAGCGGAGTTGATGTTAGCGATAATGGTACATCCAAAGGTGTTCCAATTGCCGATATTGGTGGAATTATTAAAGCAGGTACTCATTCTGGTAACACTAATTGTAGCTATGGAACGGATTATGCAAGAGGATGGTGGTTAAGTGTTGTTCCAGCATTTAATTATTTTTGTACAAGCGGTAATGGCTTTGAAGTGAAAATATCAGCTCAAGTAGATAGAAAGATTGACGATGGTATGCCAACTACTGGTGATCTAAGAGCAGGAGGATCAGTCGCAGATCTATGTGCGATAGATAGTGGCGGAAGAATGATTTACAACATGGTGGATGGAGATGCAGGCTGTACTTTTTCTTATAAGATAAAATAGCACTGCATAAGATAATGGCACAATCTTAACACTTATTACATAATTATAATGTAGTATTAATAATATGCAATAAAATTATACAACTTAAAAAAAAGTAGGTTAAAAATGAATAAAATAAACAATAAAGGCTTCACGTTAGTAGAGATAGCAATAGTCCTTACAATAATCGGGCTTCTAATCGGTGGCATTATCAAAGGTAGTCAGATGATTAAGAATGCAGAAGCATCTGCAACGATTGCCAACATGAAATCCATACAAGCTGCCATGGCAACTTTTAGAAGCAATTATAGGGCATATCCAGGTGATATGAGTACAGCTACAACTCAGTTAGCAAATTGTGATGCATCAACTAATTGTGGTAA
>CALDHH010000048.1 GCA_937941575.1 uncultured Alphaproteobacteria bacterium
ATATTATTATTTTGGAATATCACATTGAACAGACGACTGAGAACTCCTTTATCTTTCGGGTTTTCCTTAGTAAACTTTATTACTTCATTTTTATTAATTTCAGTTAGAATATCTCTTATATATTCTTCAGAACATTCTAGATCATGGCCATTATTAATTTCTTGATGCAGTATATCAAACACTTCCTTGTTGTTCAGGGCAGAGTTTATAAAAACCAATGAGAAATTATTAAGCAAAATATTTAGTTTATCTTTAAGTGATTTAGTATTATCCTCTTTATCTATTGGTATTCTTTTTATTATATTATTTAGCTCACTTACAAATTTATCTTTATTATTAAACTCGACTTTATGTTCTATCTCGTGTTTGATATCATCACTAATTACATTTATGCCATCAGGCATTATTAATCCTTGTATGTTTAGTTTTTCTAGCAATCTAAAACTTCTATCTCTTCCAAAGAAGTCTCCAATAGCAGAAACAATAGATTCAATACTACCACTAGTATCCAAATCTATCTGATGTTTTAAACTTACTTGTCGATGCTCTTGAGAAAATATAAGATTAAGTTTATTAGCCTCTTTCTCACTTAAAGATTTATTATAACCCTTAATGTTTTCATTATCTTCTATCTTAATTTTATAAATATTATTAGGCAATAAATCATCAATTAGTGCGCTACAACCATTTAAGGAAGATGCTATATCCTTATCAAAACAGTACATAACCCCATTAATATTACTCAAACTATAATAACTAGGGTAATTATAAGTAGATAATTCTGCTTGTGAAACAGATTTAATCTCAGATTTACTGTAGAAATAGGCTTCTATATATTTTGGCTTTTCTTCTGTCATTTTAGCTCTTGGTTTTTTTACGTTTTATAGATGTATAATATTAGCTTATTTTTTATGTATAGTAAAGGGATTTGTTTTAGATGAGGTTTGTGATTTGTGGATTACTCTCTTTTTGGTGGGATATCTGCACGTCTTCGTATCATCTTTATTGCGTTCTAATGAACTTATAAATATGAACGGGGTGTGATTAGATTGAAAATTTAAGACGTTTAGTCTTAAATTTATCTGCTCTAATTACAATAAAAACAGCCATTAAAGGCTTATATTAGATTACTATCACGTTCTCGTAAATAAATTCAGTAACGACATCATAGATGCCGTTCCCGAATTTAAACTCGATGTGATTTACAATAAAAAAACAGCCATTAAAGGCTGTTTTTTATTGTAAATGGTAGGCCTGGCCGGACTTGAACCAGCGACATCACCGTTATGAGCGGTGCGTTCTAACCAGCTGAACTACAGGCCCACTAACTGGATTTTTGCTTTTAATTTAAAAGCAATAAATAAATAACCTTTTTAAAACAATAAATCAATTACTTTTATAATTTATTAAGTATCCAAGAAACTTCTTAATTGTCTTGATCTACTTGGGTGTTTTAACTTTCTTAATGCTTTGGCTTCAATCTGACGGATACGTTCTCTAGTAACTGAGAATTGCTGTCCAACTTCTTCCAAAGTGTGATCTGTATTCATACCAATACCAAAACGCATTCTAAGCACACGTTCTTCACGTGGGGTCAAAGATGCAAGTACTCTTGTTGTTGTTTCACGTAGATTTGAATGAATTGCAGCTTCTACTGGCAGTAATACATTCTTATCTTCAATGAAATCGCCCAATTGGCTGTCTTCTTCATCACCCACTGGTGTTTCCAAAGATACAGGTTCTTTTGATATTTTCATTACTTTGCGCACTTTATCAAGTGGCATAGCAAGACGTTCTGATAATTCTTCTGGAGTTGGCTCACGACCAATTTCATGCATCATCTGGCGGGAAGTACGAACAAGCTTATTAATAGTCTCAATCATATGTACTGGAATACGAATTGTTCTTGCCTGATCCGCGATTGATCTTGTAATCGCCTGTCTTATCCACCATGTTGCGTAAGTTGAGAATTTATAACCACGTCTATATTCAAATTTATCAACGGCTTTCATCAAACCAATATTACCTTCTTGGATCAAGTCCAAGAATTGTAAACCACGATTTGTATATTTTTTAGCAATTGATATTACAAGACGTAGATTTGCTTCAACCATTTCTTTTTTGGCTCTGCTTGCTTCTCTTTCACCTTTTTGAACTGTGTGAACGATACGTCTGAATTCTTTGATTGATAAACCAGTCAAATCAGAGATTGCAGATATTTCTAATTTAAGCTTAGCTGCTTCTTCACCATGTTTTTCAACGAAGTCTTTCCAGCCTTTTTGTTTTAATTTAGAAACCATCTCAACCCAATGTGGATCAACTTCATAACCATAGTAATTATCAAGGAAATCTTGACGATCAACTTTACACTCCAAAGCCATACGCATTAGTTGGCCTTCGATAGTAATTAATTTACGGTTTGTACCATATAGCTGATCCATTAGCTGTTCAATACGGAAAGTATTCAATCTTACTTCTTGCATCAAATCAACGATTTCTCTTTTAAAACCTTTGTATTTTTTTGAAAGATTTTCTGGAACTTCTTCACCACGCTGTTGAATCGCAATACGTTCTTCTTGAACTTTACTCAGCTTTTTATATACTTTACCAATTTTCTTAAAACCTTCAATTACTTGTGGTCTTAATTCTGTTTCCATTGCGGCAAGAGACATGTTGTTCTCATCATCAACATCTTCGTCTTCTTCTTCCTCTTTAGGCTTCTCTTCACCTTCAACAAGACTACCATCTTCATTGGTTGCCTTTGCAGCTGCTGCTAAAACCGCATCTGCTGCTTCTTTGGTTTCTTTGGCTTCTTTTGCAACAGCATCTTCACCAGTCTCAGGATCGCCAGCATATGTAGCATCCAAATCGATAATTTCTCTTAATAATATCTCTTCTTTATCCAGGGCTTTATACCATGCGATAATAGCCTGAATAGTAAGCGGACTTTCACAAATACCACCGATCATTAAACCACGACCAGCTTCAATTCTTTTGGCAATTGCAATTTCACCTTCACGGGATAATAATTCAACACTACCCATTTCACGAAGATACATACGCACAGGATCATCAGTACGACCCAAATCAGTCTCAGCTAAATTCCCAAGACCTTCTTTTGTTTTCTCTTCATCATCTTCTTCGTCAGAATCATCTTCTTCATCAGAATCTTTATCTTTACCCTTAGTTTTTTTCTTAGCTTTAGTTTTCTTGGCTGGTTTCTCATTATCAGAATCATCAACTTCATCTGCTTCGATAAGATTTATTCCAATATCAGATAACATAGCCATAGTGTCATCCATTTGCTCAGAAGTATACTCACCCTCCGGTAATGCTGCGTTTAACTCATCATAAGTGATATAGCCACGAGTCTTACCCTTGGCAATCATCTTCTTCACAGTTTTTACAAGAGCAGCCTCCATAGGAGCCGATGCTTCTTCACCTTCTTCTATATCTGCATCAATTTCACTTGTATTAACACTCATATATAATGACCCCATTTTTGAATAAAAAACTACAATATAAAAGAAATTCAGTAAAAACAAGGGTAAATACATTTATATGGCATTTTTTTTAAGCTTAGCAGTATTTTCAAGTAAACCCTATTGCTTTTATTTGGGAATACTTAAAGCGATACCCCAGATGTCCAGCCAACCTTTTAAAGCATCATCAATATCCATATCAGGTTTTGCAAAACCTGCATGCAAGTAAATATCTGGATTTAACAGCTCTTCTAAATCTTGTTCGAACCCGTTATCTTTTAGATTATCAATTAAGATAGTTCTATCCTCTAATTTATCCATAGTTAAAATATTTAATATTTCTTGTTTTAATAAATCTAGCCTTACATCTTGGATATTTAACATCCCCAATTTTTCTGATATCTCATCAAATATTTCTGGATGGTTAATAAGTGTAATCAGCATTATTTTCTGTCTTTGTAAGACGACATTAGATACAGGCTTTACTACCTTGATTCCAACTGATGTTTTTTTATTAAATTTCTTATTTTGATAAGTTTGTTTATTCAAATTATAGAATTTCTGCCTAATTTCTTGTAGGTAAAAACTTTGAACATCTTTATCTGCTATTTGCATTATTTTATTTTCTAAACTTCTTTTCGTGCCTGCTCTTTGTTCTGGGACATTAAAATCTCTATTTTCTGTCTCCGCACTCCATAAAGTATCAAATAAAGACTTCGCACTAGATAAAAACTTATTAAAAGCATGCGCACCTAAATTAGTAACAATCGAATCTGGATCTTCACCTTTTGGCAGTCTTGCAATTCTAATTGAATGATCTGGGCTTAATAATGGCAAACTTCTGTCCACTGCTCTGATAGACGCCCTATTCCCGGCTTCATCACCATCAAAACAAAGGATAGGCATCCTATTATCTGGTGGCGACATTTTCCAAATTTCTGATATTTGAGATTCAGTTAAGGCTGTTCCAAGCGGAGCTACGGCTGAATTAATTCCTGCATTCGCCAAGGCAATTACATCCATGTAACCTTCGACCACAATGGCCGGATTGCCGTCATTCAATGATTTTCTAACATCATTTATAATGCCGTAAACCATTGAGCCTTTATTAAATAAAGGTGTATCAGATGAGTTCACGTATTTGGGCATTGTTTTTCCAGGAGTTGGGATGCCGCCTGCATATTCTGGAATAATTCTACCACCAAATGCAACTATTCTAGCTTTCTTATCCATTACTGGAAATATTACCCTATCTCTAAAAAAAGGATAAGTTTCTTGATTGCCGTAAGTAGATTTTCTAAGCAATGCAACATCGATCATATCCGGATTTTTAAATCCTTCAGATATTAAATATTTTGCTAAACTATCTGTATCATTCGGTGCATAGCCAAGCTTAAACTTCTTAATCGTATCTAAGCTAAGCCCCCTGCCGGTTAAATAATTAAGCACATGCTGGTTTCTACTTGAATATAACTGATCTTCAAACCACTTCCCTGCAATTTCCATTAGCTCATATAATGATTTTTGTTGATTAATCTTTGCAATATCTTGTTTTTCAAGCTTAGGCATTTGTAAGCCAGCTTCACCTGATAAAGCTTCAACTACTTCCATAAATGGGGTGTTATCATGCTCAATAATAAATTTAATTACATCGCCATGCGCACCACAACCGAAGCAATGGTAGAAACCTTTTTGGTCATTAATTGTAAAAGATGGAGTTTTCTCATTATGAAATGGACAACAAGCTTTGAACTCGTTCCCAGCTCTAGTCGTTTTAATGCGACGCCCAATTATATCAGATATGTTTAATCTGGCTCTTATCTCATCTAAGAACTGTTTAGGCAATATCATTAATTTAAATTATCCAGTTAGCTTTTGTTTTACAATACCGCTTGCCGCACCAAAATCCATACGACCCGCATATTTATCACGTAATATTTTCATTACTTTACCCATGTCTTTAATGCTAGTTGCATTAATTTCGGTCATCAAGCTACCAATTACATTTTCAATTTCATCAGTTTCTAATTGTTCTGGTAGAAAAGCTTTTATTATAACAACTTCTTTTTCTTCTCTATCCGCCAATTCATCACGATTTCCATCACGATACATTTTTATTGACTCTCCACGTTGCTTTATCATGGTTTGCAACATTGATAGAATCTCATCTTCCGATAATCCATCATGATTACCTTTGCTACGAGCTGCGATATCTCTATCTTTTAATGCTGCAATGATAAGTCTAACGGTTGCTGTTCCGACTTCTTCTTTTGCATGCATATATTCTTTTAGTTTATCAATAAATTTTTCTCTTAACATTGTTTTTCTTTTTTCTTGTCTTTATGGTTAGAATTAATTAAATATAATATCTAATAATTAATCTGGGATGACAAGCATGTTTTCAAATAAAGACCAATTTTTAGAAAAACCAAAAAATTCAAATGCTGTTCTTGTTTTAGAAAATGGAGAGATATTCTGGGGCAAAGGCCTTGGTTTTGAAGCCCAAACAAGCGGTGAGTTATGTTTTAACACCAGTATGACTGGTTACCAAGAAATATTAACCGACCCTTCTTATCAGGGACAAATAATTAATTTTACTTTTCCCCATATCGGTAATGTCGGCACAAATAAGAAGGATTACGAATCGGCTAAGATTTTTGCTTCTGGTTTAATCCTTCGTAATAACATCACCAAAAATTCAAATTACCGCTCTGAACTTGATTTTAATGATTGGTTAATTGCAAATGAGATCACTGCAATATCTGATATCGACACAAGACAATTAACCAAGATATTGCGTGATACAGGATCTCAAAAAGCAATTATCAAATATTCGGTAAATTCTGAATTTAATATTGAAGAGATTCAATCAGAATTACAGAATATAGAAGATATGGCAGGCAAGGATCTTGCAATAGAGGTTACTTGCAAAGAAGCTTATAACTGGTCAGAGACTTGTTGGGATTACAAAACAGGCTATAATGAAATCCAGCAATTGGATGAACATATTGTTGTTATAGATTATGGTGTAAAACATAATATCTTAAGAAACTTGGCTGAATTAGGTTATAAAATAACTGTTGTACCATGTAGTTATAATGCAAAACAAATATTAGATTTAAACCCAGATGGAATATTCTTATCCAATGGCCCTGGTGATCCGATGGCAACTGGAAGCTATGCAATACCTGTGATAAAAGAATTAATTAATACAGGTCTGCCATTATTTGGAATATGCCTTGGTCATCAGCTTCTTGCATTAAGCACAGGCGCTAAAACTAGGAAAATGCAATTTGGACATAGAGGAGCTAATCACCCTGTTAAAAACCTAATCACTGGCAATGTTGAAATAACATCTCAGAACCATGGATTTGAAGTAATAGAAGACAGCTTATCTTCCGAAATTGAGATAACTCATCAAAGCTTATTTGATGGCTCAAATGAGGGGATATCCTTAAAAGGGAAACCAGTTTTCTCCGTACAATACCACCCAGAATCATCACCTGGTCCAGAAGATAGTAATTATCTATTTAAACAATTTTCAAATAATATATTTATGAGCAAAAAAAGAAAGGCTGCGTAATTAAAATGACCACAGCTAGTTTAAAAAAAACAAGTACCTTTCATCACCTAACCTTAATTATTTTTTCATTTTCCTTATTATTATCAGCCGCATTAATGTTCTCGGTTCAGCCAATGGTTGGGAAAATATTATTACCAATGATCGGTGGCACCCCTATGGGTTGGATTGTTGCAATGGCCTTTTTCCAAGTATCATTGCTGGCTGGTTATTTAATTGCCCATTTATTATCGGTATTTAAAGTAGGAATACATGCAATATTATTCTTGGCCTTTTTGACAATTGCCTTAATAAGTTTACCAATAGATTTAAAATCACATTCAGAAATATTGGGGGATACTCCATCTGCAATATCCATTCTTATGCTTCTTATTAAAACTGTTGCTCTACCTTTTGTGATGTTATCAACTGTATCATCTAGCTTACAAAGATTTTTCTCAGAGACATCTCATAAAAGTGCCAATGATCCTTACTTTTTATATGCTGCAAGCAATATTGGTAGTTTCTTAGGTTTATTTGCTTATCCAATTATAATTGAAAGCAGTTTAAATGTAATTGAGCAAACCTATTTCTGGAAAATTGCTTATATTGGATTATTATCCCTAGTCGTATTATGTGCTTTATTTTTGGTAAATAAAAAGACCGAAAAAAAGTCAGAGAAGATAGTAGAAGAGAATATTCCACTAATAGCTATGAATACTAAATTATACTGGCTAGCATTGGCATTCGTACCTTCAAGCCTATTAATGGGGGTAACATCATATATTGGAACCGATGTCGTTTCACTACCTATGATGTGGGTAATTCCACTTGGGTTATATTTATTAACTCATATATTGGCTTTTTCTAAAAAAGAAATCATTCCAATGAAGCTTAATGGCGATCTTCATACCATAATTTGTGTATTCTTGATTGGTTCTATGATGTTTTTAACAGCAAAAATGGCATCTTCTATAGGTATCGTAGTAAGCTTAGTTGCATTTTTTCTAATTGCTTTATACAGCCATCAAAAACTTGCATCAATTCGTCCACATAAAAAATACCTAACTGAATTTTATCTAATGATGGCAATTGGTGGAGCTTTGGGTGGAGTATTTAATGCCTTTATTGCACCTAATATTCTTACAATAAATATTGAATATCAGTTAACAATTGCTCTATCTATATTATTACATTCCAATATAAAATCTGAATTAAATAATAAATTACTATATATCGCTCCTTTGTTAATATTCATATTATCAATTATTATTCCATTCAGTTTATTTGGCTTAGAAGCTATATATAAATATTCTAACTTTATATTTATAGCTTTTATTATGGTTGCTGTAACTCATATTTCCTCAATAATTGCTGTACTCCTTGCTATTAGTATTTTCTGTACCCAGATATTACTAAGCCCTGAAATTAAATATTTAAACCGTAACTTTTTTGGGGTTACAACAGTTAGAGATATTAACTGGACTACAAAAATGCCTTCTAAGGAAGAGAATGGAGAACCTTACACAGTTGAAACACCAGTTAGAGCCTTTTATCATGGTACAACAATCCATGGTTTTCAATCCAGAGCAGTTGGTGAAGAATTAGTACCTACATCTTATTATGCAGAAACTTCCCCAGTTGCTTCTATATTTGAAAACTTCAAGCTAAATGAAATTGGAGTATTGGGCTTAGGAGCAGGTGTGCTTTCATGTTATACAGCCGATAATCGTAACTTTACATTCTATGAAATTGATCAAGCAGTAATTGATGTAGCACAGAAATATTTTACTTTCTTAAAGAAATGTAACCCAGATAATATTGAGATTATATTAGGAGATGCAAGATTAGAGCTAGAGAAGAGAAGTGAAGATAAATATAATCTATTAATAGCAGATGCATTCTCATCAGATAGTATCCCAATCCACCTAGTAACAGTTGAAGCATTTAACTTATACAAAGAAAGAATCCAAAAAGACGGTATGATATTAATTAATATTTCTAATAGATATTTAAAATTAGATAATACCATTGCAAAGATTGCATCAGAAGTGGGTTTTGAGACAAGAGTTAAAAAATATCTAACATTAAAGAATGACTTAGCCACACCGAGCCATTGGATAATAGCTACAAATAATTCAGAGAAATTAAAGAAGCTGGATGATCTTGGTTGGGATAAGGTTGAAGGTTATTCAAATACCAAAGCTTGGACTGATGATTATTCTAATTTCTTGAGTATAATAAAATTCTAACTGTATAAAATAAGGGGTTAACATGCCAAAACGTAAAGATATAAAGTCAATTGTTATAATTGGTGCTGGTCCTATTGTAATTGGTCAGGC
>CALDHH010000049.1 GCA_937941575.1 uncultured Alphaproteobacteria bacterium
GTGATTACTGATAATCAAGAGATTTTAAAAATGTATCTGGATGATTTTAGTAAGAATAAAATGAAATATGATATTTTAGATATTGAGCAAGCTGGTACTGAAGAAACGGAACAGATAAGGCTAAATAAATTAATTTTTCAATATATTCAGGTAGCATATCTTTATGGTTCGGTAGATTGTAGAGATATGTTGTTGGAATATGCTATTAAAACTTACAATGGAGACCCACAAGAAGGATTTTCTTTGGCAAATATCATATATCGTTCAGTTTATATAGATGAGAATACTAAATTCTGTGATGAGATTATAAAAGCCAATCTAATATCAAAAAATGAATATTCTGAAATAATGGGAGCCTCTTGTGATTATTTAATTCATCATGGGATGCATCCAGGGATGATATCCTTGTTAAAATTAGCTTCTGATAATATTAATGATTATAATGATATAGGTCATAGCTATCTTTATGAAGCAATTAAGCATAATAGCCTAGATACCGTAAAATTATTGATTGAGAATGGCGCAAAACTGGATATGGAAGTGGTATTATCTGGGGAGCATATGGGAAAGCTACCATTAGAATTTGCAATAGATTCTGGTAATAATAAAATAATAGAATATATCAAAAAGATAAAATCAGAATTAAATGCAATAAAGCATAAAGAAGTCTTTAAACGAGAGCTTTCAATACATAAGGCTGCCTCAAAGAAAGTTAAACAAAGGAATATTCCTAGGATAAAAGGATTCAAAGCGTAGATTATGAATTATTTTATTGATATTGGTTTTATTAAAGCTGTTAAGAGTGATGATGTAGATAAAATTAATGAGTATTTAGATGGATTTTCTAATTCTAAGTTAAAATACCAAGAAGTTGATCTTGAATTTATAGAAGGCGGGAAGTTAGAGCTTAGCTTTAATGTAATGCTATGGGCTCAATTCCGCGTTGCTTGCGTGGATAATAAAATAAATGCTCGTGAGATATTATTGGATTATATAATAGATAATTATAAAGATGAGCCACAAGATGGTGTTGGTATACCAGATATTATCCATTACCTTATCTTTAACTGCTCTACTGGAGATACCTGCCATAAAATTATAGATAGTGGATTAATTGCAGAAAAGGAATATCCAATAATTCTGGAGATAGCATCTAATCTCAGCATGTATAATGAACAAGGGGTTATAAGTAATATATTTAAGCTGGTTTCAAAACATTTAAATGATTACAATGGTCTGGGGCGTAGTCACCTAGCTAGGGCAATTTATGATGGTGATTTAGTTAGGTTTAATTTGTTGCTAGAAAATGGTGCAAGTCTAGATCTACCAATATCATCGCGTAGCAAGCAATTACCCCTTGAATATGCAATAGAGTTAAATGAATCTGATATTATAGAATCTATAAAATTAGAAAAGTTAAGACTAAAGGAAATAGAATTTATAAAGAACTTAGACAAAGATGTTGAAATTCACAAAACTAACTCAAAGAAGTTAAAGCAAAGGGATGTACCAAGAATAAGGGGAGTTAAAAAATAGATTATGAGTTACCGTATAGATATAAAATTTGTTAATGCTATCCAGAATAATGATATTGATGAGCTCAAGAGATACTTGGATAGATTTTCTAAAGATAGCCTAAAATATCAAGAAGTAGAGCTGGAATTTAAAGAGGGCAAGTTTTGTGATCTTCCTTTTAATCAAATATTATGGGAGCAGTTCCGTTTTGCCTATATGAATTACCAAGTTGATGCTCGTGAAATGTTATTAAATTATATAATTGATCGTTACAAGAATGAGCCACAAGCAAAAATAGGCATTCCAGAGATAATTTCTTATTTCATTATGACTTCAACCAATGGAGATATCTGCCATAAAATTATTGATAATGGTCTAGTATCGAAGGAAGAGTATCAAGAGATGCTGGATATTGCGAGCACTCTGGTCATCTGCAATGAACAAGATATTATAAGTAAAATATTCAAATTAGTAGAAGGAAATATTAATGAATATGATAGTACGGGGCATAGTCATCTGGGTAGAGCCATCTCTGAGAATAGCCTAGATAGATTAAAGTTATTATTAGAAAATGGTGCGAGTCTTGATTTGCCAGTATCTAAGTTTATAGAGGGAGATGATAAATATCCAATAGCATTTGCCAAAAGCTGCAATCGAGATGCGATGGCTGAATATATGGAAGAATTCCAAGCTAGGAAAAGATCAAAAGAAATAGATAAAAATATTGCGCAGGAAAGCTTAATAAATAAAAGACAGTCCAATAAAGTCAAGAGAATGAAAATCCGAAAGATCGGTGGCTTTAAATAGAATTATTTCTTTTTAGAGTCTAGCTCTTTAATTGTTTTATAACCAACCTTCATATAACCCCAACCACTCATAACTGTTAGAACCGTTGCGATGATAAGTAATGTTTGTCCAATTATCATTGATGGCGGCAATACTGCAACTCCGTAATCACCAATCATGATAAAACCAAGACAGAACATTTGGGAAGTTGTTTTCCATTTTGCTATATTAGTTACTGGAACTTTTACATCATATGGACCTAAGAATTCTCTTAATCCAGATACCAAGATCTCACGTATAATAATTATGATGGCAGGTAAGATCCATAAACCTTCTAATCTATCGAATGCAACAAGTAAGAATAATACAATTATAACTAATAATTTATCAGCAATCGGATCAAGGAATTGACCAAAAGCAGAAGTCTGACCATACATTCTAGCAATTTTTCCATCAAAGAAATCAGTAATTGCAGCCACGCCGTAAATTACCAAAGCCGCCCAAAAAGAAGTTTCAGTATTAATGAAAAACAACACGATTAGTACAGGTACAACGGCTATTCTAAACATAGTTAATAGATTTGGAATTGTATATAACATTATAAAATTTACTCTTTGATTTATTGATATGATTCTTGCAGATTAAGATAGCTTATAAATGAAAGTATTCATATATATTTTTTGCAAGATTCTCGCTTATCCCATCAACTCTCTTAATCTCTTCTATCGTGGCGGTTGTAACTTCTTTGCCAGAACCAAAATGAGCAAGTAATGCTTTCTTCCGAATAGCCCCAATATTTGGTATTTCATCAATCGGAGAGGTGGTTAAATTCTTGGTCCTTTTATTACGATGGGTTGTAATTGCAAATCTATGTGCTTCATCCCTTAGCCTTTGAATAAAGTATAATGCTTTACTATCGGGCTCTAATGAAAATACTTCTCGATCTACCATAAAGAAACGTTCTTTCCCCGCATTCCGATCTGGACCTTTGGCGATGGCGATTAGTTCAACGCCTTCCAATTTAAGTTCTTGGAATACTTGTTGGACTATATTCAATTGTCCTTGCCCGCCATCGATGATTACCAAATCAGGGAAATCGCCAATTTTATTATTTCTAAATCTGCGGCCTAAAACTTCATACATCATGGCGTAATCATCGCCTGGATTGATATCTTTGGATTTAATATCAAATTTTCTATATTGGCTCTTGGCAAAACCTTCTTCATTGGCAACTACCATTGCACCAATCGCATTGCTGCCTGATATATGGCTGTTATCATAGATTTCAATTCTTTTTAACTGGCGATCCAGTCCCAATTTCTCTTGTAAATCCAATAATAATTTCTTTTGATTGGTGTTGTGGAGCATCTTTCTTTTAAGCTCTATATCAGCCTGTTTTAAAATATTATCGATCAGCTGTTTCTTAGTTCCAATTTTGGGAATGTTAATTTTGGTTGCTAAGGCTTCTTCCAATAAATCCTGATTATTAATATTAAGATTGGTATAGATAAGCTTTGGTATTATTTTATTAGTATAAAACTGGCTGATAAAAGAAGATAATATATCCTGTTTACTATCTTCTTTATCATGTCTTGGGAAAAATGATCTACCACCATAATTCTGACCATTACGGTAGAAATTAACATGGATAGATGATTTATTATCTATCTTGGTAATTACAAAAATATCGGCATCTTTTATTCCATGTTCATGGATATTCTGTTGATTCTGAACATGGGTTAAAGCATTGATTTGATCCCGATATTCAGCCGCTTTTTCAAATTCAAGATTATCACTAGCCAATCCCATTTTCTGGGCAAAATATTTCTGGACATTAGAGTTCTTGCCATTTAGAAAATCCAAGGCCATTTTAATCTGCTGATTATAATCAGGTTTGGATATTAATTTAACACAAGGTGCTGTGCATCTCTTAATTTGATATTGTAAACAAGGTCGGGTTCTGTTTTTAAATATATTATCAGAGCAATTTCGAAGCTTGAATACTTTTTGCAATATATCTAATACATCATTTACTGATTTAACTGAGGCGAATGGGCCATAATATTTACCGAGCCTTGATTGCTTACCCCGATGTTTTGAGATTTGCGGAAAATCATGATCACCAGTTAATATTATATAAGGAAATGATTTATCATCACGGAGTAGAATATTATATCTAGGCTTTAATTTTTTAATTAAATTGGCTTCTAATAATAAAGCCTCAGCCTCAGTCTCAGTATTATCAAATTCCATACGACTAGTTAATGATACCATTCTTTGTAAGCGGTAAGGTAGCTTGTCAATATGAGTATAATTGATCACCCGCTTATTCAATGCCTTGGCTTTACCGACATATAGATAGTCACCATTAATATCAACCATGCGGTAAACACCAGGGGTATCTGGTAATTTCTGCACAAATTCTTTTATAATTTTCCTACCATTTTCAATATCTAGCATTGGGCTATAATAAATATTCAAAAAAAATTGTAAATACAATTGCATTTTATTTTTTTTTGATGTATTTCTATCCCTAGCCAAAATTACAAAGCATTTATGTTTTGTAAATATAGTGGCCCCTTGGCGAAATTGGTAGACGCACACGACTTAAAATCGTGAGCCTTCGGGCGTCCCGGTTCAAGTCCGGGAGGGGCCACCATTTAAAAAAAATAAATAATTTTATATATTAAATTTAATTACAAGGGAAATACATAATGGTTAAAAGAATACGTAAATTAATAAAGCCTTTAAATCCAAATAAATTTGATAAAAGCTCCAATAAAAAATTAAATTTCTTAATTGTATTTAATAACTCTTCTGAAGATATCAGGAAAGACCTTAAAAAGATTGATGGAGTAACGATACGTTCAGTTAGCTCTAATATGGCATCTGTAGAAGCAACTTATGAAGGGCTACATTCCTTAGATAATCTTCGTAGCGTGTCTAGTATAGAACACTCTAAGTTTTCATAGAACTGAGCTATACGTATTAAGTCCTGAATTTATGTTCGAGCGGAAGATACCGCCATTTAATTAAACTGATGCTATCAAATAGCTACAGCCTTTAAGTTAACTCTTAAGGGCTTTTCTTTCATCTAATTTTTTGCATAGGGTATCCGTTAAGCACCTTTTTTTGGTACTTTTATTCTAATATTAAAAAAAACCCCTGTATAAATATTAGGGAGCTTTCATTATTTTATATACTGTAGGAGGCAACCTAGAGTTTATTAGCTTTTAAAGCGGCTTTAATTTTTGCTTCTCTTTGAGGTCCGCCATTATTTTTGTATTCAAGACCAGCTTTTTGATATTTCATGCCAGCGGAATTGAATTGATCTTTAAATTGCTTAAGAGAAATATTCTCAATAGGTTGGCTTAAAAAGCTATCTACTTCTTTGTTGATTTGCTTAATTTTAGTTTGTATTATCCCTAAATGCGCTAACTGTTCTTCCAATAATTCCTTGTCTAGAAATTTCGAATTAGAATTAAGCGCTTCAATACTACTATTAATCCATTTTTCAGAAGTGGTAGCAGTTTCTCTAAGTTTTTTAACAAGTTCTGGTTTTGTAAGTTGTTTTTTAGTCATTTAAATGTCCTTTGATAATATTGGGTTTCTTTAGTATTTATAATAATAGATGATATGTTAACTTTGTCAAGGAATATTTAAAATAAAAATATTAGATTAGAAGAGGAAAGTCAGTTACATTGATGCTTTTTTTTATTTATGTAGTTCAATATTGACTAATATAGTTCTTTTCCTATAATTTAGCCTAAGTGAGGTCTAATTTACAAAAGGAAGAACCATGTCATTATCTAAATTCAAACAAAGTTTCTCGCTATTTACTGCAATATTATTATTAAATGGATCTTCTGTATTCGCGGCGGATAATTCAAATGCTGGTAAATATACAGTAAAGCCTGTGTCTTATATAAGCTGTAGTGAATTACCGAACTCTATAAAATTCTCTGAAAAGCCAATGTATTGTAACAATACTAACGCCAAAGTGTCTTTTATGATTAAAGGGCAGAATTTAGTCGGTTTAAAGAAGGAATCAGTAAAGCTTA
>CALDHH010000050.1 GCA_937941575.1 uncultured Alphaproteobacteria bacterium
TAATGCAGATACTTTTATTAAGTATGCATGAAACATAGCAAATCTAACCCCCAAAGTCAAGGATGTGTGATTTGTCTATTGAGGTTATCAATCGAAGATAGAATCCGACATTATTGCTAATGCAAGACCTAAAACTAAAATTCCTCCTAAAATAGAAAAGCCTAGAGGAACGCTATAGTACCAGCAAACAACAGCTGCGGCTCCTGTGCCAACGGAGAATGCAATTACAAATTTTAATATTGCGACTAAACCAGCTTTCAAAATATCTTTTAAAAAATTTAACATACCTACCTACTGTTATTTATATTTAATTTATCGATGAAGCCTTTAAAGAAAACATACCACTTCAAAGCTTTGAACCCATCATGAATATTCCAGAAGCCTGTTTCTTACTTATCTGATATTATATTACACATCTTTTTTCTATTATTAAATTAATAAAAACTCTGATGACAGCTTCTATCGGCTTTAGAATATAAAGATAAAATTTACTCTTAGTAATGGCGGAGAGGATGGGATTCGAACCCACGATACATTGCTGTATACACGCTTTCCAAGCGTGCGCCTTAAGCCACTCGGCCACCTCTCCGTATATTATTCTATTTTAATGTTTGTAGCCATGCAATTAGGTCAGCACGTTTTTGATCTTTCTTAATTCCGGCATAGCTCATTTTTGTGCCAGGCATATGAAGTTTTGGTTTAATTAGGAATTGATTTAGATTTTCAACAGTCCATGTTCCGCCAAAATCTTTCATTGCATTAGAATATTTATATCCTGCATCTGCACCAACTGCTTTATCAACAATACCAAATAGAGCAGGCCCAGTTTTATTCTTACCACCTTGGTCGAAACTATGGCAGGCAGTACAAGCTTTAGCAGCTTTTTTACCTTTTTCTATATTCGCAGCAGCAATTAGCTCTTCTAATGGTATAATTACTTCTTCGGTCGTTGTACCTGTTACATCAGATGCTGTTGATGCTTCTGCAACTTCTATTACATATGCATTTTCTGCTAGTTCAATCTCTGGGTTTATCACTGCTTTTGCGATATAGCCTGTGCTCATTGCTAATATACCTGCTACTAAAAAACCAGCCAGTAGTTTGTTTTGGTTCATATTCATGATTCTACCTTTTTCTTATTTTTTATTGGTTGGGAGAATTGTAACTCAATATCCCAAGGGAAATGAAGCCAAGTATCTTGACTGAATTCTGTTACAAAAGTATCAACATATTTCATGCCCATTGGCTTTGCGTAAACGGTTGCAATATGTGCTTTTGGTAAGATTTCCTTGATAATTTTTAATGTGTTTCCTGTATCAACAAGATCATCGATTACTAACCATTTATCGCCATCATTATCGACGTTAACGGATTTTAATATATCAGCTTGTCTTTGATCTTGATGATCATAGCTTGAGATACAAATGGTTTCAATCAATCTTATTTCAAGTTCTCTGGCAATAATTCCTGCTGGAACTAATCCACCACGAGTTACTGCAATTATGCCTTTCCAATCGTCTTTCTCTAATAAACGCCAAGCCAAAGCTTTGGAATGTCTATGGAATTCTTCCCAGGATATTGGGAAATCTTTTGAAGCGGACATATTTTACCTCTTAAATTATCAAAATAGTTACTATAGATACATCCAAATGTAGTTATTCAATCTAAAAATATCTATATACTGCATAATTAATATATACTCTGATTATTAATATAATGTAACTATTTTTTTATATAAAATGTAATTTATTTTCAGTGCTTAAAGGGGCAGCCCTTAGCCTTTGATTTCATTCCTTCGGAAGCTTTTTTTGCTTCTGGGTTATCAAGGGTAGTTTCTATTAATTGGCTATATCTTACGCATTCTTTATCTATATATTCTCGTTGATTACTATCTGGATTAGAATTAGATCTTGCATCTTTTATCTTGTTTATAAATTTTACAACAGCGATCTCTCCATCAATATCTTTAGTTAAGCAATCCATTATAAATCTAGCAGCAGGGCACATACCAGTATATTTATTCCCATCTGGATTTTCTCTTTCATATTTGAATATATTGGGTTTTGAGATTGATTTTATTTGTTTTTTTGTATTCTCTGAATTATTCTGATCATAGCTAATAGCGGAGGAGATGGCTAATACAAGGCGGTTATCCATTAATGCTTCTGCATTTGGATGGGCAATTAAGTCTAAGGTTTCCAAGATACCACTTGATTTTATTTGAGTGAATTCTGGGTTATTTTCTATTTCATATTTCAATTCTTTGGCGTAATCAGTAATAATACCTGCGAGCCATTTTATTCCTAAACCATATTCTGGGTTATCAATTAAGAATTTATAAGCACGGATAAGATCGCTATTATGCATGTTTTTATTTAAGCTACCATCGGCAAAGCTACTATCTATATTGTCATTATCTCGGTTTATTATTATAATTTCATCAGTTCTTACAGGCTCGCTATATTCTTTTGAAACAATCGGTACGAATTTTGAATTATTATACTGCCTTGTATTAGTATCATTTTCTAGGAAGTTAAATTCTTCCAATGATTTTGTAAGATATTCTGCCAATATATCATCTGGAAATAATATATTTAAAGCATCTTGAATTGATGTCCTGTTTATTTGGTATGATTTCTTACCATCTTGTATTGATAAATCCCCTGACTCAACATGTTCAGATATTGATCTTGTGCTAGTTCTCTGACCAGGGTGGGAGGGGATTTGTATATTACAAAAAGCAGATATAGGTTTAATTTTATCAAATTTATCAGCATCATAAGGTAGAATACTTGATGATATATGCTCCAAAGCTCTTTCTATTATATCGCTCATTATAGAATACCTATCTTAAAATAATGTTTTGAATATATATTATAGGCTAAGTTTGTCTATATGTCAAAAAAATATTAGTTCTATATTTTTCTAATCCCTTTTATTTGGGGGATATGTCTTTTTTTGATTCTATCTTTTCTTGCTTTAAAATTGGTCATTGCAAGGTCTTTTGCAAATACTCGGTTAATAGATTCCAATATGCTCTTAGACTCAGTTAAGTATTGGTAGTAATAGTAAGTATGCTTAATTAAATCAGTTGCGTTTAATTCAAATAACTCTCTACCAGTAAAAGTTCTTTGAATAGAAGACCCCATATAGTTATTAGTAACTTTTAATTTCATATTTGCAGGATGTGTGCCATCTTCGCTGATGACTTCAACCTTAATATTTCTATAATGGGTTCCTTCCCAGCTACTTCCAGATGTATAATCTAATACGTAAGCTAATTTATTATCCTTTAATAATTCACGGATCTGGTTGTTAATATTTGCACTTAATAATATTTCCAACTCTTTATGAATAATATCCCAATTTGAGGCTTCTTTTATTGTATCCAATTTAGATCTTTGCATAGGGTGTAATTCAAAATCTTTAACAGCATTTAAGGCAATATCTTTAACGCTACCCAAGTTCTCTGCTAAATAAGTAGCTTGTAATTTGCCAAGTATCTCTTCTTTATTGGCCTTTAATTCAGATATATTAGTCATTTACATTATCCTTATACGCTTATTTAAATTTTTCTAACATTTTTAATTTGTGGAATTCTTCTTCTTTTTATTACTTTCCTATGAATATTAGATATCTTGGTTTCTTGGTTGATCAAGGCATTATTTATAGTTAGATTTAATTGTTCAAGAATTGCACTAAACGGTTGATAATAAAGTGTTTCTTTAAGATCAGTGTTTTTAGATAATTTAAGAAAATCTTCTATTAAAAAATATTCTTTAACAGTACTATTCTTAGATGAGTTAATAACTTCAACTTGATTATTATCGGTTAATTGTATGTTTATCCCTCTTATAATTGCATCATTTACATGGTCTTCTGAAAAGTAATTTAATATATTTACCAATTTATTACTTGATCGCTGGGAATGTTTTTTAGGGATAATATCTGTTTGCTGTAATGCTTCGATAAATTTATCGTAGAATAATGTGTATTGTAACACATCATTATTAAGGTCATTAATTATTTGTAATTTGGTTGCATCTTTAATGCCTGTTTTAGCAGATCCTTGGCTATTAGATATTGAATATCTACCTTCATCGGTCTTTTCGATTTTAATTATTGTGTTATCTATCAGATGCTGAGATTGAAAAGCCCCGCCAATAACTGTATTCATCAAAACACCAATGCTTGTTTCTCTCAATAATTTATTAAATAACTCTTCCTCTGCAATATGCATTGCACCTCTTAATCTAGATATAGATTCTTCCCTTGACCTAGAATTCGTGATCATATTTCTATGTTCTTTAGGTTGCTCAGTTATCTTTAGCTTTGCGAACTCAACCAATACATGCTCTATAAAGTCATTTAAGTCTTTATCATAGTGGTTTTCTTTTAGATTTTTTATAATCTTTGCATTTTGATCTTTTAGCTCTGTAACCGTAGTCATAGAAATATACCTTATTAAAAGAATTAATTAATGGTGTATTTCTTAACATAAACTGTTTAATTATGCAATCATTTATTTTATTTCTCTAACATCGGTAAGCTTACCAGTAATTGCAGCGGCGGCCGCCATAGCAGGGGACATTAGGTGGGTTCTGCCTCCACGTCCTTGTCGCCCTTCAAAGTTTCTATTTGATGTTGAGGCACAACGTTCACCAGGCTCTAGTTTATCTGCATTCATGGCAAGGCACATTGAGCAACCAGGTTCTCTCCAGTCAAAACCAGCAGCTATTAAAATCTTATCTAGGCCTTCTTCTTCCGCTTGCTGTTTTACTAACCCAGAGCCTGGAACTACCATTGCATAAACGTTATTTGCAACTTTATTTCCTGATGCAATATTTGCAGCAGCTCTTATATCTTCGATTCTGCCATTGGTACATGAGCCAATGAATACTTTATCTATTACAACATCAGTTAGCTTTTGACCTGGGGTTAAACCCATATAATCAAGTGCACGTTTGTTATTATCGCTTAACTCTGGGACATAGGCGTTTATTGGTAATACGTCTTCTGGGCTTGTACCCCATGTTATTTGTGGAATTATCTCAGATACATCTAAGCTAACTTCCTTATCATATTGGGCATTTGTATCAGATGGTAATGATTTCCAATATTCAACTGCATCTTTCCAATCTTGCCCCTTTGGTGACATTGGGCGGCCTTTTAAGTAATTAAATGTTGTTTCATCTGGTGCGATTAATCCAGCTCGGGCACCGGCTTCTATGGTCATGTTACAGACAGTCATTCGGCCTTCCATACTTAAATCGCGGATTGCTTGGCCTGTATATTCAACAACATGGCCTGTACCACCAGCTGTACCGATCTTTGCAATAATTGCCAAGACTAAATCTTTCGATGTGATGCCAATTGGTAATGTTCCATCAATATGAATACGCATTGTTTTTGCTGGCTTTTGGATTAGAGTTTGGGTTGCAAGCACATGTTCAACCTCTGATGTACCGATACCAAACGCCAGAGCTCCAAATGCACCATGAGTTGCAGTATGGCTATCACCACATACAATTGTCATTCCAGGCCTAGTCATGCCTTGTTCTGGGCCTATTATATGAACAATCCCTTGTCTTTTATCATCCATTCCAAAATACTGCACTCCAAATTCGGCACAGTTTTTCTCCAAAGTCTCTACTTGGATACGGCTTTCATCATCTTCTATGCCTTCGGAGCGGTTGGAAGTAGGGACGTTATGATCGGCAACAGCAAGAGTTGCATCAGTCCTTCTAACTTTTCTTCCATTCATTCTTAGCCCTTCAAATGCTTGCGGGCTTGTTACCTCGTGAACTAAATGTCTGTCAATATATATAAGGCAAGTACCATCTTCGTTAGTACTTATCACATGATTATCCCAAATCTTTTCAAATAGAGTCTGTGCCATTGTTCAGTGTTTCCTTTTGTATATATAAGTTAGCTTTATAACAATAATTTAAATTGTATATTTTTTCTACAGCTATATTTATAAAAAAAGCCCTCTAGAATTAAATTCCAAAGGGCTTTTGAATTTGTATATTTTATCTAACTTAACCGTTAACAGCTTTTTTGTTAGATTTTGGTGCGCGTTTTTCGATATCACGACCAGTTGTTCTTTCAGCAATACGGGCAGATTTACCACTAAGTTCACGTAAGTAGTATAATTTAGCACGTCTAACATCACCACGTCTGATAAGCTCAATTGAGTCAATTTTTGGGCTGAATAATGGGAATACACGTTCAACGCCTTCACCATAGCTGATTTTTCTAACTGTAAATGACTGGCTTAATGCTTTACCGCCTCTTGCGATACATACGCCTTCAAAACCCTGAATACGTTCACGTTCGCCTTCAACAATTCTTACATTTACGCGAAGAGTATCACCAGCAGAAAATACTGGGATTTTTTTATCAGCAGTTAGTTTTGCAATTTGCTGTTCTTCATAATTTTCAATTTCGTTCATCGTTTTATTCCTTTTTCCCTTTATCAGAACCCGATATCAGAATTTTATTTTGTGGTTCGCTTCGGTTTTTATTATTAACTCTGGCGGTTCTTATTATATTTATTACTGGGTTAACTTTTTAACTAGTACAAAGCCTTTTAACCTTAGTCGGGTATAATTGCAAGCTTTATTTAATAAAAACTTAATTTTTTTTATATTTTTTCCACAAATCAGGTCTTTTTTCTTTAGTAATTTTTTCAGATTGCTCTAAACGCCAAGCTTTTATATTTTTATGGTGACCAGAAAGTAGTATTTCCGGTACTTTACGAGCTTCTCCATTCCGATCCTGCCAAGATATAGGCTTTGTATATAATGGATATTCTAATAATCCATTTTCAAAGCTTTCTTCTGATACAGTTTCATTATTGCCCATAACACCATCTAGTAATCGGATGCAAGAATCGAGTAAGGTAAGAGCAGCAGGTTCGCCACCAGATAGGATATAATCACCAACTGATATCTCTTCTATGTTATAAGCGTCAATAATTCTTTGGTCTATTCCTTCATACCTACCGCATAATATTGTTATATTCTCTTCTTTTGATAATTCTTTTACTAAGGATTGGTCTAATAATCTACCTCGTGGAGACATGTATATTAATCGGCCTGGTTTTTTAGTACCTGCGATAGCTTGATCCAGTATATCTGGCTTTAAAACCATACCAGCGCCACCACCACATGGAGTATCATCAACTTTCTTATGCACGTCTGCGGTATATTCACGGATATCTGTTACATTTAATGACCATATTCCTTTTGCCAAAGCTTTACCACTAAGGCTGCTCCCCAAAAAGCTTGGGAACATATCGGTAAATAAAGTTAGGATATTTACATTGAACATTAAATTTTAGCCTATCTATTGGGATTAATCCCGTAACCGCCCGAATTATCAGGCATTTTAATTCCATTTATATACACAGATTTTTTTGAATTGCTAGCTTTGCTTAATAATTTACCATGTGCACTATATGATGAGCTAGAAATTAAACTGCCTTTTGAGATATCATTAAAATAAGATATCATTGGAACTTCATCATAGCTATGAGAAATTGTGCTATTACTATTTTGTGAGTTATCGATATCTTTTTTAATATCGGAATCAGGCATAAAACCAAATACAAGTACTACTGATAAAGCTGCACTAGCAAATCCTTTGCGAAACCGGCTTGCTTTTTTATTATGTTCTGCAATCCTTTGTTTACGAGACACATATCTTGTTCTTTTTTTAGCCATATTGCTAATCTCCTATATAATTTTTTTTCTGAATATAATATTTATACATTATTTTTGTGCTTTTGCATAGTGGGAATATATGGAGTGTAATTCATTTGCTAGAGTTAAACTCAAGTGTGATTAATAAATAAAAAGAAGACATTTAGTCTTCTTTTTATTTATTAATTCTCCAATATAAATGCCTGAAGTCTTTGGACGGCTAGGACTAGCATTGGTATGTCGGATTGGGGGTTTCGGTTGAAGTCGATCATTAATTTATCGAACATTTCGATATTACGACTATTATCTTCCTCCCATTTTTCTAGATTGATTTTGCGACCTTTACTTTGTTTGATATAGCCCTCGGTTAATCTGGCTTGGATTAAGAACATGTCTTCTAACAAAGATTTAAGCAGTCTTTTTTCCCAGTGGTTATCTGGATGTACTTTTTGAGACTCTTGGCGTAAGTGGTTGAAACTTAGTCTTTTTCCAAATGCAAAATAAGTGATCGCAGTATCCTTGATATTCGATTTTGTATCATTGCTGATCTTTACAATATCGGATGCTGATGCAAGTGGGCTTAGAACTGACATTCTCTGGCTTAGGTCTTTACCCATGCCATATTCGATATATTTATTATATGAATTATTAATCTTCTCTTCCAAGAAATCAGGTACAATGGAATTTAGTTGTTTTTTAAGATCAAGAATATTTGGTTTATATTCTTCAATTAAGCTATGGATATCTTGATTAATATTAGCAAATTTTAACATCCAAGATGTTGATCTACCGATTAATTTATAAATATCACCCAATGCATCCATTTGTGATTCAACTGGTATTTTATTATCAAGGCTCTCAACTTCCGCCCAAATATTATTTAAGTCGAATATAGATATTACTGCAATTACTGCCTTGGCAATATCGGCTGGCTTAGCACCAATTCTTGATATTCTAGATTTAACAAATACTGGACCCAATCTATTTACAATTACATTGGATAGGATTGTTGCAATTATATGACGACGTAATTGATGCTCTTGGATGCTCTCTTTGAACTTCATCATGTCTTTTGGGAAATATTCAAATAATAAATATTCTAAACCTGGATCATCAGGGAGGTCTGAATTGAATAGCTCATCATATAACACCATTTTTGCATATGCTAATGTCACTGATAGTTCGGGTCTTGTTAATCCTTTTTTATCTTTGATTAATTTCTCAAAGCTCTCATCATCGGGCAGGCCTTCTAAATCCCGTTTCATAACATCTGCCTTCTCATATTCCCTAATCATATCAAGATATGATTGCATACGGTCAGAACAGAATCTATGCGCCATAGTTATAGCTTGAGTTTGTTGGTAATTATCCTGTAAGACAAGCTCGGATACTCTATCGGTCATCTTGGTTAATAATTTATCACGCTCTTTTAAATTCATCTTATTAGATGCCATTAAATCAGCAGTTAAGATTTTGATATTAACTTCGTGATCGGAACAATCAACTCCTGCGGAATTATCAATGAAATCGGTATTGATCATGCCACCATTACGGGCAAATTCAACTCTTGCAAGCTGGGTCATACCAAGATTGGCTCCTTCACCAATTACTTTTACATTTAATTCTTTGGCGTTAATTCTTAAACCATCATTGGCTCTATCATCTGCTTGGCTATTCGTTTGATTGCT
>CALDHH010000051.1 GCA_937941575.1 uncultured Alphaproteobacteria bacterium
TTTAAATTATTTTGATATTCTTGATCGTTAAAATCATCGGCAGAAATAATATCCAACATCTCCGCTTTTAAAGCTTCAATCTTATCAGTTTGAGCTGTTAAACCTGATCGACTATTCTGCATAAAATTATGAAATTTTTCTTCAAGCTCTATAGAAAGATTTTTTAATCTTGGTGGGTGATGTGGTGGTGGCTTATGATGTGATTTTTTATATTCAGGCGAAGCAACTTGACGGTTAAGTTCTATTCCAGAGATAAAACCGATTGCCAAAAAATTAAAGATGATCGAAACCGCAAATATAGTTTTTAATTTATTATTCACAATAATCCTCCATCAACATAAAGGTCAGATATATTATATTCAGCATTGCTTGCACTTCTTTTAATTGCTAAATCTGATGTTAAGCTATTTGAAAAAACTATACCAAGCACAAAACCAATGCAAGCAATAGTCACTCCAGCATGGTACATCCTTGATCTAAAAACATCTTGAAAAATACTATCTAAGCTTTCAATTAAACTAATTCTTCTTATCTGTTTAATATTTCTTGATTGCTCAATTATCCGATCTTTTAAATTACTATCAAATTTTTTGTTCAGCTGATGGTTTTTTATATCTTCTAAAAGCTTATCCATTGCTTGTTCCTATTCTTTTATTATTTTCTTCATATAATTTTATATTATTTTTTAACTTTTCTTTTGCTCTTATCAATAATGATTGCAAGGCTTTTATATTCAGCCCCATGATTTCAGCCGCGTCTTTATTGCTAACATCATTATAAAAGCATAAATTTATCGCAAGCCTTTGATTTTTGGGTAAATTAAGTATGGCATTTTCTAATAAATAAGTTTTTTCTTTATTAATTACGACTTGATCTTGCGATAAAGCATTATCTTTTATAAATTCTAAATCAATTAATGGAATAGCTTTCTTCTTTCTGTGTAGATCATGACATAGATTAACCACAAGTCGATAGAACCAAGTTGTAAACTTTACTCCTTTATTGGCATCAAACATCTCTGGGCGCTCCCATAATTTTAAAAAAGCGTCCTGCACAATATCCTCAGCAATTTCTTTGCCAAGTACCTGCCTAAAAGCAAGTCCATAGAATTTATCTAGATGTCTTTTAATTAATATCTCAAAAGCAGCTCTATTGCCTTCTGAAATATTAATTAAAAGTTCTTCATCGCTTAATTGATCCATTATTATTTTTTTACATCTTTTGTAGAAAGGAGCAAGAGCTTAAAAGATTTAAACCCCTACTCCAAACTTAAATTAAGCAACTCCATCAACGATAGAGCCTTTTGGAGGTATTCCATTTTTTTCTAATAATTCTTGTAATGCAGAGATTGCATCATTATCAACTTCTTCGTTTGAACTTAAACTCTCAGAAAGTGAAGTTAATGCTGATAATAATTCTTCATTAATTGAAAACCCACCTTGACCTGCTTCTGGCGATGGCGGAGCCGAGCTACTAGCAGAGTTAGATTCTGAGATCTCTTTCAATTGGCTAAGGTCTTCACTACTCACTCCTGCATCTCTCAAAGCATCACCCAATCCACGACCAACATCAATACCAGTCTCTTCGATATCCGCTGCTAGGCTTTCTAAATCAGATGCACTTAAATTCTCAAGGTCATATTCTGCTAAAACTTCTTCTAGTAAAGCTTCTTGATCACTACTTAATTCTTTTGATCCTCCCCCTCGTGGTGGTGGCGGTGGTGGCTGTTGTGTAACATTTGAAATACTCATAAAAACTCCCTTTTCTATTTGTTAATTATCCCCTTGTGGTATCCTTGTTACGAATGAGAATAAGAAAACCTTCGAAAAGAGATTATACAATACCAATAATTTAAATCACCGAATATTAGATTTCTTAAGTAAAAAACTAACTGCTTATTGCCTTAAAATAGTCACATTAGGTGAATATATCTTGGGGTTTAAAGGTTTAAATATAAAACTAACCATCCTTAACAATTAGATTAAAGAATAAACTCTTGCAAAACAATTACATAACGTAAATAATTTATTAACTTAACGCTGTTAATATTAATATTGTGAGTGTGAGAAAATGAAAACAATATTATCAGCATCGCTGAATAAGAGTTTATTTAGCTTAATAGGTAACCAATCTGCAATTGCAGGAGCCCAATCTAGATTATCATCTGGGTTGAAGGTTAATAGCGCCTTGGATAACCCAGCTGCATTTTTTGCCTCACAATCACTTACAAGTAGAGTTTCTGACCTTAATCTAATACATGACAAGATTAGTCAAAGCCTATTAAATATCCAAACCGCAGATTTAGGGTTACAAGCGATTGAAAATCTATTAGACCAAGCAGAAACCACATCCAAAGACGCCATAGAGAATAGCTTATTTGCAACTCAAACGAACTCACAATCAATTAATGAGCAAATATTAGCCCTAGACCCTGTTGGCTATTGGCGTTTAAATGAAACATCTGGAACCGTGGCAGAAAACTTGGGAAGTGGTGGATCTGCAATAAATGCAGTATATCAAAATGGTGTTGGCCTAGGATCAGAATCCTTATTTAGTAATGGAGGAGATACAAGCGCCCAATTCGATGGATCCAATGATCGGATTATTATACCAAATAGTAATTTAATTAATACATCCACCCATTCTGAACGCACAATTGAGCTTACTTTTAATGCCAATGACACATCCAAGCGGCAAGTTTTATATGAAGAAGGTGCCCATATCAATGCTCTATCAATTTATATAGAAGATGATAAAATCTACGTCAATGGTAGAGATCAAGGTGATTTTGGCCCTTTTGATATCAGCAAAGAAATATCCGCAGGAGAGACATATCATGTTGCCCTTGTTCTTGATGCACCTAATAATGAATTCAGGGGTTATTTAGACGGTGAGTTAATTGGTACTGGCTACGTGAATAGATCTCTATCACCACATTCCGGTGGAATTGGGATTGGACATGTAAATGGCCAAACATATTTTCATGATGGCGCAGGCGGAGGAGCAGTTGCTTTTGATGGAAGAATTGCTGAAGTGGCATTATATAATGATGTTATTTCTCAATCTCAATTACAATCACATGCAAGCTCACTTGAGCCTAACCTAAATCAGAATAATATCGTAAATGATTTAAATGATAGCCTGTCGCAGATAGACCAAACCGTTTTCTCATCCTCATATCGAGGCGTTAATTTACTATCAGGCGGTAATTTAGAAATAAATTTTAATGAAAGCCATACTTCATCAACAAAAATAGATGGCGATAATTTTACTTTAAACGGTTTATCCTTAGAAAACCTATCTCTAGCAGATGAAGATGGGGCGAAAGCTAGTTTAGAAGAAATTACCCGAGCCAAAGATAAAGTAAGAGAGAAAAGACGAGCTCTATCCGTTAAAAATAATATTATATTATCAAGATCAGATTATATAGAGAACATCTCTCGCGTATTACAAGAAGGATCTGATAAATTAATATTGGCCGATTTAGAAGAAGAAAGTGCAAAATTACTATCACTAAG
>CALDHH010000052.1 GCA_937941575.1 uncultured Alphaproteobacteria bacterium
TAACCGCAAATGACGTAATCGCAGTAGGCGACGGTTCAAACGACGTCCCAATGATCAAGGCTGCAGGTGCTGGTGTCGCAATTAATGCCAAGCCAATTACCAGAGATTCGGCAAATTTTAATGTTTATTATGGGGATTTGACGGCTTTGTTGTATTTACAGGGATATAGATTAGGGTAGTTTTTAAATATAAACCCTTTATAAAAAATGGATTTAAACGAAAGCTTACTCCATTTTTTTTAATTGCTCTTTCGCATATTGATTATGCTTTTTAGCAGCTCTTTGGTAATATTTCTTCGCTTGTTTTAAATTCTTTGAAACCCTGCCATCACCATTATAAAAAATATCACCAACATAGTTTAACCAATAAACAGGTGGGTTTTTATTTGAGGTTATTTTTAATGCCCAGCTTAATGATTTAAGCTCATCCTTTTTTAAATAATCACCAGTTTGATATGCTTTTACCATTTCTATTTGGGCGTGGAGTAGGGATTGTTTACCTGCTTTTTCCATCCAGAAATAGGATTTTTTTAAGTCTTTTTTTATATTGGACTTGCCCGTTTTATAAAAATTGGCAAGATCATATTGGGCTATTTTATGACCTTGTTCAGCCGCTTCTTTCAGCCATTTTTCTGCCAAGATATAATCTTTTGGTCTTTTGTAATTATGATAGAAATTACCCAATCTAAATTTTCCATCACCAGCATTTTTATTAGCTGCGATTTTAAACCATTTCTCGGCTAAGATATAATCAGTTTTAACCCCAAAGAAATGATCTTCTGCATATAAGAAGCCCAATCTTAAAGCCGATGAACCATGTCCTTGTTTGGCGGAGTTTAGATAATATTGTTCTGCCTTTTTATAGTTGGCTTTTGTGCAGTTACCGACAAAGTAATATTCTGCTAAATTATATTGAGAAACCATATCTGGCTTATCAATTGGTTTTTTACAATCTAATGCATATCCAGTGCTGGATATTAATAAATTGATTATAAATATAAAAACATAAATTCTCATATATCTATCATAGAGTATAAATCTCTAAATATTGATTAAAAAACTATATAAATTATATAGTTAAAGTAATTTTTTTGAGATAATTTAATAATGATGCTATACTTATAAACATAATTAATTTATTCCTAAGGAGTTACCAAATGAATACTGATACAAAAAATCCAATTATAAAGTTCTTGGATAATGCAATAAGCTTGCTAACGTCGCCTAGTAATAAAAAAAGCGATACAGATTTAAAGGCATCAGCTTACAAACCATTTGATTCAGCGAAAAGATATAATGAGATTATGGTTGGCGAAATTAAACCAGAACAACCATTTACAAGCCATGGTAAAAGAATAAAGCCTTAGAGTTTTTTTACTAATTCGTTTTAGAATAATTATCAATCACGTAATTATCTAATAATTCTTTGAATTCATTGGCAATATTATCACCACGTAAAGTATGAGTTTTTTTGCCATTGGTAAATACTGGTGCGACTGGTTTTTCACCTGTACCGGGTAGGCTGATGCCTATATTCGCGTGTTTGCTTTCACCGGGGCCATTTACTATACAACCCATAACTGCAACTTTCATGCTTTCAACGCCGGGATGATTTTCTTTCCAATTATTCATTTGAATCTTGATATGTTTTTCGATATCGCTGGCTAATTCTTGGAAATAAGAGCTAGTCGTTCTACCGCAACCAGGGCAGGCAGCGACTTCTGGAGTGAATTGGCGTAAGTTTAGGCTTTGTAATATCTGCTGACAGATTTCAACTTCTTTAGTTCTAGGTTCACCAATTTGTGGAGTTAGAGATACTCTAATAGTATCTCCAATACCCGATTGCAATAAATAAGATAGGGCGGCTGTACTTGCAACAATACCTTTGCTTCCCATTCCTGCCTCGGTTAAACCGAGATGAAGGGCATAATTTGACCGATTGCTAAGCTCTTCATATACTGCATATAAATCTTGTACTCGACTTACTTTGGCGGATAGGATTATTTTATCTTTGCCTAGGCCAAGTTCAACTGCTTTCTCGGCACTAGTCAAAGCTGACATTACCAATGCTTCTCGCATAATATAATCAGATGGTTTTGGGTTATCTAATTTTGCATTTTCATTCATTAATTTTACGATCATTTTCTGATCTAAACTACCCCAATTTACTCCGATACGGATGGGCTTATCATATTTGATGGCAATATTTATTAGAGTTTCAAAATTACTATCTCTATTCTTACCAAAGCCAAGATTACCAGGGTTGATACGATATTTAGCCAGCGTCTTTGCACATTCCGGATATTTACTTAGCAATTCATGCCCATTATAATGGAAGCAACCCGCCATTGGGATGTTAAATCCAGCTTCCAAAAGCTTCTCATTTATCTTTGGGATCGCAGCCGCAGCGGCTTCATTATTAACGGTTAGCCTTACAATTTCAGATCCAGCAATATATAAATCACGAACTTGTTCAAAGCTACGCTCAATATCTGCGGTATCTGTATTAGTCATGGATTGAATAATAACTGGGTTATCACCACCCATTGTCACATTTCCAACCTGAACAGGGATGGTTTTATGTCTTTCTATCTGTTTTAACGCAACCATTATTAATCCTTAAAAACTGTTGCTTATACTTACAAAAAAAATGATAATAATGCAACAATATTTAAACGGAGAAATCATGACTAAAAATATACCTTTGCTAAAATCTGGAAAACTATACCCATCAATTCAAATATTAACTGATTACCCAAGAGATGATTTGGCAAGTGATGAGGTAAGACAAGCATTGGTATCGGCAACGGCAATCCATGATCTTGATTTTCACAATATTGATGTTGCGGCTGTTAATGGTATGGATACAGTTATGGCTGGGTTTAAAACTGCTCAATTATCATTAAATTCAAAACTTGGTTTTGGTCATGTCTTCCATACCAATTGTGCCCCAAGAAAAAATATAGTCAGCGATAAAAGCAAGGGTGAAGGTGTAGTAGTATGTATATTGCCAAGCGGAGCGTCTCTATTATTAGTAAATTCTGGATATACTTTGGCACCATTATTTGATTTGGTTAAATCAGGGAAAGTTAGATTCTTCCAAACTCATATAAAAGATGCCGGGTCTCAATTTAGATCAAGGGATTTCTTCCCGGATGCAACCGTTTTATTATCAAAATTCTTGGTAAAACAAATGGAAGAATTAGGTGAAGATAAAATAACTAATCTATTAAATACAGGCAAAGGCCATGAGTTGTTATCAGGGTTTGAGCTATTAGGTGAAGAAATCAATAGTGATGATATTAATCAATTACCAATGGGTAGTGTTTATTACATTGATAATTTCGGTAATATTAAAACGAATATCGATCACGAAGAACTATTATCAATCTATTCACAGGGGACAATTGTTACAACAGTAATTGGAAATACTGTAGTCGATGCAATAATTGGAAGTGCTGGATTTAGCCAAGGTGAGGGAATAATTGCTTTGACCAAAGGATCATCGGGTTGGAAAAATTCTAAGTCAGAAGAATTCAGATTTACTGAGATATTCTTACGTGGTGGTAGTGCAAAAAATTCATTTGGAAGTGTAAACCCCGGTGATCAAATAATATTAATCGCAAAATCAGATATGAAAGCAGCCTTGTTGCATTTACAAGATGCAGGAGTTAGGCAGTTAGATGGCAGAGATATATTCTTGTTCTCACAAGCAGAATTACTGAGATTATTTGTTCATCATAAGTTAATTGTAAATGGATATGATGCTAGTAATTTAAAAGAAGCAATTGCAAATAATAACTTGGCTTCCTACTTTTAAAAATAAAACTATCTTTTTCGTAAGAATTAATATATGAATCACGCTTTAACGAATAACTTTAATTAAGGTGTATAAAAATGACTTATAACTTACGAAATATTGCAATTATTGCCCATGTCGATCACGGGAAAACAACCTTAATTGATACTATGTTACAACAAAGTGGTACTTTCAGATCAAATGAAAGCGTATCAGAACGTGTAATGGATAGTAACGATCTTGAAAAAGAACGTGGTATTACAATTTTGGCTAAATGTACGTCAGTTAACTGGAATGATACTAGAATTAATATTATCGATACTCCAGGTCACGCAGATTTTGGTGGTGAAGTTGAACGTGTATTAAACATGGCTGATGGTGTTATCCTTCTAACTGATGCTGCTGAAGGTCCAATGCCACAAACAAAATTCGTACTTGGTAAAGCACTTGCACAGGGTCTAAAACCTATCGTTATTATCAATAAAGTTGATAGACCAGATGGTAGACCAGAAGAAGTTGTTGACGAAGTATTTGACCTATTCGTATCTATGGATGCAAATGAAGAACAACTAGACTTCCCAATTTTATATGCATCAGGTCGTGATGGTTGGTGTGCAAAAGAATTAACGGATCCACGTGAAAACTTGCACCCATTACTTGATTTGATCTTAGAACATGTTGATACTCCAGAAGAAAGAGATGAAGAGCCTTTTGCAATGCTTGCAACTTTATTAAGCTCTGACCCATATGTGGGTAGATGTCTAACTGGTCGTGTGATTTCTGGTAGAGCTAAAGTAAACTCTGCGGTTAAAGCTTTGAATTTGGATGGCGAAGTTGTTGAAACTGGTCGTCTTACAAAATTATTTACATTTGATGGCGTTGATAAAGCGGCTGTTGAAGAAGTTAGAACTGGTGATATTATCTGTATTGCTGGTATGTCAAAAGCATCAGTTGCTGATACAATTGGTTCAACAGAGTTGGAAACACCAATTCCTGCAACTCCAATTGATCCACCAACAATGGCGGTTACAATTTCTGTAAATGATTCCCCAATGGCTGGACAAGAAGGTAAAAAAGTAACTTCTACATTATTAAGAGATAGATTACTTGCAGAAGCTGAAACAAATGTTGCGATTACTTTTAAAGAAAGTGAAAACAAAGACGCATTTGAAATCGGTGGTCGTGGTGAATTACAATTAGGTGTGTTAATTGAAACAATGCGTCGCGAAGGTTTTGAGATGTCAGTTTCAAGACCAAAAGTTCTACTAAGACAAGACGAAAAAGGTAAACCTTTGGAGCCAATCGAAGAAGTAATTATCGATGTTGATGAAGAATATTCAGGATCAATTGTTGAAAAATTAAGCCAGAGAAAAGCGGATGTTGTAGATATTAGAACATCAGGAGCTGGTAAAACAAGATTGACTTTCCATGCGCCATCACGTGGCTTAATTGGTTATCAGAGTATATTCTTAACAGATACTCGTGGAACAGGTGTTATGAACCGTTTATTCCATGATTTCGTACCTTTCAAAGGCGATATTGCACAAAGAAGAAATGGCGCTTTGATTTCAATGGATAATGGTAAAGCCGTAGCATTTGCATTATTTAACTTGCAAGATCGTGGTGCAATGTTCGTAAACCCACAAGATCCAGTTTATACAGGAATGATTGTTGGTGAGCATAGTAAAGAAAATGACCTTGAAATTAATGTTTTAAAAGGTAAGAAGCTTACAAATATGCGTGCTTCTGGTACTGATGAAAATGTAAGCTTGGTTCCACCAAGAAGAATGACATTGGAAGATATGATGTCTTACATTAATGATGATGAATTAGTTGAAGTTACACCAAAATCTTTGCGTTTAAGAAAAGTACATCTTGATGCAAATACTCGTAAAAAAGCGAGCAGAGGTAAACTTTAATCAAATAATGTTATAATATAAACCTTGATTATTTAATTAAAAAAAACTCCCATGTTATTAATAGCAGGGGAGTTTTTTTATTGTTTGGATGTTTAAAAATGGATCATAATAAAAAACTCGGTTCCAATTAAGGCCCGAGTTTTAAGTTTAATAAAATCTATTTTTAAGATTTTGGATGTTTAGGTGGAGTTTTAATTTGTTTCTTTTTCATCTGTAATGGTACTTCATGTACAATTGGCTTTGGAATATTAATAAAGCTAGTTTTACTTGCCTTGTAATTATTAACGACATCAATAATAGATTGCGGGAATACAGGTTCTTGGCAATCAACGATAGTTGCTTTTAATACTTCAATAGATTTTGTATCAGCACCGATATCTTTGAAACGCTCAACAATCTCTGTCGTTCTAGCTTTAATGAAATCAATATTTTCATTAAACTGTTCTTCTTCAGTTTCTGGCCTATCATTATCAAAGATTTTTTGATTGTTTAGGTTAAACATCCCTGTTGCATGAATAGTTAGGCAAGATATATAACATTGTTCTAAAAATAGTTCAAAATCAGATGTGTCCATACCCTGAGCAGCAAATCCAGTTAATATCGCAGATGCTCCAGCAATATCTTCTTCTGCATCTTGTATATAGCCACCTTTACCAAGCTGTTTATATTCAGAAATATAGTTTTTCATTAAGCTATCTATGTTTTCAATATGGTCAAAGAACTTATCAAGCTCAAACATCTCAGACATCTGATTAATGCTTTCTTCAAAGTTTAAGCCATTTGCAGAAGCATTAAATATATCTTTTAAAATATCATATTTTGAATCGATTACGTTAGCTAATTCCTTGCTTTCTAATAAAGTATTATTAGCTCTCTCAATATCTTCGTCAAAAAAGTCAGTACCTGTCGGTAGGTTTTTACTCTCACCGCGGTAGACGGGGTTATTTTCTGTATCAAAAATATAACCTTCTCGCTCAGCAAATTTTATATAGTAATCAAAGTTTAAATCTTGAGCGCTTTGTTCAACAATCTCAAAATTGGTGTTTTCTAACTTAATTTCATACTCATATTCAGCTAATTTGGATAGAGCATCTTTAAAGCTCAATTCTGTATGTATATCAGTAGATTTTGACTTGCGCTTCATAAATATACCAGTTAGTGATCTGGTAGGTGACTGGGTAGTTAGAACTTTTGCAACATTCCAGCTGCCATTCATATTTTGATAAATCTCTAAAAATTCAGACAAACTGTCCAAATCCCTAACATCATTAAATGCAAGGCTACGACAATAACTACCATAAGTTGGATTATTTTTTTTAGAATTCAACATAAAAAATCCTTAGATAAAGTTTGACATCATATATTATTAGCAAAATTAATATAAATGGTCAAATTTTATTAACTATATGAAACATCATTACCCTTTTAAATTGTATTTAATTGGATTTATGCCTATCTATAGTGTATGCTTAGCTAAGAAATTATCTCCAGATTTTTGTTATATAGATTGAGAAATGAAAATGAGAAAAGTTATTATAGTGCTGTTTTTAATATTGGCTACATTGCCAACTTATTCTTTTGGTGGAGCTTATCCAATTTGTACAGTTGCCCCATTGCCAGAACCAGATTTTATTCCTATTGAAGCTAGCGATTGGAGCGGCGGTAGTTCTGCAGCAACATTACAGCATTCTACTGATTGGAGCGGAGTATCAGGTTTTTTAGCTGATAACGGAGCAACAGATGCACATCTTGTTAGTATTGGTCAGGATGGAAATAATGGGGCAAATGAAGTTTTTAATTTACCAGATGGTGTAAAAGAGCTGATATCCAGATATCGTATATTTATTCCAGCGGGACAAAGCTCTTGGAACGCAGGCGACAGCAATCTTAAATTACCAGGGCCAGCAGGTGATGTATCTGCTGCTAATGGTGGTTACGGTGGATCACAATCAAGCACTCGCCCTCATTCAGACCGCGCATGGTCGGCACGACAACAATTATCAAGACCAGATAGTCATGCAATGGGTATGGAATTGTATTGGCAGGGCAGCAGTAATTCTAGTGGTGGAAATGAATTTGGTGATACAGAATGGTATTCAGGATCTGGTGCTATCGGTGGCGCTCTTGCACTTACTCCAGGTACGTGGTCAGAGGTTACGGTGCATATAAAAATGAATGATCATAATGTACCTAATGGTTTTATTCGTACTTATCTAGACGGTAATTTAGGCTTCGCAAAAGAAAACTTTGAGTGGAGTAAAGCAGAAGATATGCTGAATGTCGATAGATTTTGGTTTGATGTATATCATGGGGGCGGTGCTAAGGTAAGCCCAGGTAACCTTAATGTTTTCTTCCGTGGCTTTGAATATAAGATTATAAATTAAATTTTATTTTAAATATATAATGATTAAAAGGCAGTATTGTAACAACAATGGTGTAAAATGCTTTGAGTATGTATTTGGGGTTTAATAATCAATCTTGGGCTAAATCAAAAGAAGAAAATGAATATTTTTGTAACGTAAAGTCTTGGGCTGATACTGAATGTATAGTTTATTAGTAATATCTTATCTTATCTAATCTAAATATTATAACATATTTAAATGGTAGTGGAGGAGGGACTTGAACCCCCGACACCGGGATTATGATTCCCGTGCTCTAACCAGCTGAGCTACTCCACCTTATAATAAGAATAAACAGATTTATGCCTTTATTTTAGGTTTTTGTCAATAAATTTTATTAGATTTTATAGGATAAAATTAACTGCTTTATTTAATGCTTGTAATTTCTTAATAAAAACATATAATGATATGGTAATAAATCTTATGAATAATGGTAGATATGCAGAAAAAAAGTATAAATAAAATTAGATCTTTTTTTAACAAAGCCGCTTTTTGCTTTGTAGCCTCATTGACCCCAATTGCTGCCAAGGCAGAAGCTGATATAATAAATACAAATTTAAGCCATGTTGATAATATGGGTAGGGTTGTTGCTTATTATGCTGTTTGCCCAGTGGAGCCAATCTCTTACTTACTAGAATCCCCTAAATTCGTCGAAGAACAACAAAAGAAGCTAGATATATTAGGATTTGATCTTGGCCATCAAGGTATTGATGGGAGTAAGGGGCGTAATACTAAACATGCTTTGCGTAGCTTTAGGCTTTTTTACCTGCATGAAGATTGTGTTGATTTCAAATATGAATTTAATCCAGTTAATGAAAGATTTGATGATAAGATCGTTGATTTAATTGATAAATATTCAAAACTTGCTGTTATAGATGCAGAGGAGTATGGAATAAATACTCAAATCGCAGCAGCATTAAGATTGGCAAGTATTAGAACAGGTGTAAGCTTTGAATTTTTGGCGGAGACTTCCGGGATTGAAAGCTCATTTGGTAAATCACTAAGTGCGGAGACTTCAACTGCAAAAGGCGCTTTTCAATTCATTGAATCAACTTGGTTGATTATTATAAAAAACCATGGCCATAAATATGGATTAGATAATTTTGCAAAAGAAATCAAGATAAACTCTACCACTGGTACTCCATATGTTAAAAATAAAGCCAGTCTAGAATATATCTTAAGTTTAAGAAATTCGTTCCATTTATCTGCATTTATGGGAGCGGAATATGCAATTGAGAATGCTCAACGGCTAAAAGCAGAATTTCCATTAAGAACAATTACATATACAGATACTTTTATGGCTCATTTCTTGGGTCGGGGTAAGGATGGTTCGTTAAAATTTATTAAGCTATTAGATAAGCAACCAGATTGGAAAGCATCTGATTTTTTTGAAAAACAAGCAAAAGCAAATAAATCCGTCTTTTATAAAACAATAAATGGTGAATTTGGTCGGGCTTTATCTTTTCAGGAAGTTTATAATAATTACGGTAAGAGATTTAAGACAGGTGCCTTCTATAGTGAAAGTCATGAATTAATGGTTCAATCTAAATTTATTACAGAAAAAGCTGATGATATAAAAGGCTGTAAAGAAGATATTTCGGAACGGTTAAATAATTGCGTTGAAAGAGTTGAGCCAAATATAACGTATAACGTAAATATTAAGCCAAAAACTGACATTCCTAAATAAAAATAATTATTAAATGATAAGCTTTTTTAGCTAGCCGATTTGATCCAGCCACCACCAATAACACGATCACCTATATAGCAAACACATGCTTGCCCTGATGCAATTCCAAATTGTGGCTCAGCCAACTCAATATGATAATTGTCATTCACATTATATAACTTGGCAGGAGCAGGTTCTTGAACTGATCTAAGTTTAACAATGATGTCTAAGCCATTGTTATCAGATGAGTTATTTAATAACCAATTACAGTCTTTAATATCAATTTTGGTTTTTGCTAAGGCTGAATATGGCCCAACAATTACTTCATTAAGATCAGGATCTACTGCAGTTACATATAGGGCAGAATTATTTTCAGTAACGCCGCCACCGATTCCAAGCCCACGTCTTTGACCAATAGTATAATTAATCACACCATTATGCTCACCAATTACACGGCCATCAATATGTTTGATATTACCTTTTTTAATTGCATCTGGACGCAGTTTTTGAACAACTTTTGCGTATGAGCCATTTGGTACAAAACATATATCTTGGCTATCTGGTTTATTGGCAACGCATAGGTTTAGGCGTTCGGCATGATATCTGGTTATTTCATCTTTACTTTTTACATCACCTAAAGGAAATCTTAAAAAGTCCAATTGCTCTTGGGTAGTTGCGAATAGGAAATAACTTTGATCTTTACCAAGGTCGCTAGCACGATGTAATTCAGCTCCATCTTTGCCATCAATACGTTTAATATAATGACCAGTCGCCATGCAATCTGCATTTAAATCTTTGGCTGTTTGCAATAAATCTCTGAATTTAACGCTTTGATTACATTTTACGCATGGAATAGGGGTCTCACCATTTAAATAGCTATCGACAAAATCGTCAATTACGCTTTCTTTAAATTTTGATTGGTAATTTAGAACATAATGTTCAAAACCTAATTCTTCGGCAACTCGTTTTGCATCATATATATCTTGCCCTGCGCAACAAGCCCCTTTTTTGGCAGTCGCTTCACCGTAATCATATAATTGTAAGGTAACGCCAATTACTTCATAACCTTCTTCATGCAATAATGCTGCTGTCACCGAGCTATCAACTCCGCCAGACATTGCGACCACAACCCTTGTATCTTTGGGCTCTTTATTTATTCCAAGTGAATTTATCATAATGGAGAAGAATATATATCAATATTACAAAAAATCAAACATATTCATCTAAGTTCTTGTAAATAGTATTATATTACCAATCGATTGGTGCACCAGGTAGTGCAATAACTAAGCCATCTAGCTCTTCAGTCATGATTAATTGACAAGAAAGTCTAGATGTTTTTGTTAAGCCAAATGCCATATCTAGCATATCTTCTTCGCCTTCTTCAATTTCTTCCAATTTATCAAAATCTTTTGGATCTACTATTACATGGCAAGTTGCACATGATAGACAACCGCCACATGATGCTTCTATATCTAAGTCATGTTTTTGGCTGATTTCCATTACGGATAAACCCAATGGGGCATCTACTATTTTCTTATTTCCATCTTCTTCGATAAATGTGATCTTAGGCATTGTATAATAATCTTTCGTTCGTTCTTACATAGGTTATGATTTAATATGGTTATACATTTTCTGCCAAATTTGCAAGAAATAATCAACCTCTTCTATGGTTGATTGCCAACCTAAACTTATTCTAATTGCACAGCCTGAAACATCTTCATGAGCTCCCATCCCTGATAATACTCTGGATATAACAGATGTACCACTTGAGCAGGCGGATCCGCTACTGACGCATATATTTTCTAAATCTAAGGCAATCAGCTGGGTCATGGAGGCTATTCCTGGTATTGCAACGCAAGTTGTATTTGAAGATCTGGGGGCAGTTTTACCAAATATTACCGCCTCTGGTGCAATTTCTAATATCTTAGTTTCTATTTTATCTCTTAATTTGGATAGATCTTGAAACTTACTTAAATCCTTAACGGCAAGCTCCATTGCTTTACCAAACCCCGCAATTAATGCAGCGCTTTCAGTCCCAGCTCTTCTGTTCTTTTCCTGTTGACCACCTTTAAAATAAAGATCTAAATCTAGACAATATTCTTTTTTACAGCCTGCAGTTATTATTGCGCCAATTCCTTGTGGGCCTGCGATTTTATGGCTGGCAATACTAATAAAATCAACATCAAGTTTTTTAAAATCAACTTCTATTTTACCAATCGCTTGCACTGCATCAAGATGGATAATCGTTTTGTATTTTTTGGCAATTTTTACAATTTCTTCAACAGGCTGGATTACTCCAGTTTCATTATTAACCAAGATAAATGATAGTAGGGAGGGCTTATCTCGTTCGCTTAAAATTTTATCCAATGCATCTAAATCAATTAAGCCGTTATCTAATACAGGAGTTATAATTGGCTCTTTTAGATAATATATAATTGATGGATGCTCAGTAGGGGTGGTTATAATGTCGTAATTGGCGTTTTGAAATGTGGATAAGATTGTATTATTTGATTCTGTTGCTCCAGATGTAAAGATTATATTATTACTCTCTGCATTAAGGCTCTCTGCTATTATATTTCTGGCATCTTCAATAATTCTTCTAGCTTCGCGACCAATTTTATGAGTTGATGAAGCATTATATGGGTAATCCATTGCTTTCATTACCACATCTTTTACTGCTGGTTTCATTAAAGTTGTTGCATTACAATCAAAATATATTCTCTTCATATTACAATCGCCTTTGAATTTATAAATGGTTGATTCTCGAACAGGAAATATGATTTATAGCTCAAATATCAATGATTTACGATAAAAAACTTGCTTTTTTGGTCGCTTATATGTATATTTGTAGAATAAATCATTAAAATAGAGTTAATTAAATAGAAAATAGGAGTTTTTTTGTATGCCTGAAATTATATTCAATGGTCCATCTGGTCGTCTTGAGGGAAAATATAAACATAGTAAGATTACGAATGCACCTATGGCATTAATTCTCCATCCAAATCCACAACAAGGCGGTACTATGAACAATAGAATCGCTTTTTCTATGTATAAAACATTTGCAGAACGTGGTTTTTCTACATTACGCTTTAATTATCGTGGTGTTGGTCGTTCACAAGGTGAATTTGATAATGGTGAAGGTGAATTAGCCGATGCAACAGCAGCCCTTGATTGGATGCGTACAGTAAACCCAAATGCTTCAGAAGTATGGATCGGTGGATTCTCATTCGGTGCTTGGATTGGTATGCAATTATTAATGCGACGTCCAGAGATCGATGGTTACGTATCAATTGCCCCACCTGCAAATCTATATGACTTTAACTTCTTGGCACCATGTCCAAACGAAGGTCTTATTGTTCAAGGCACAGAAGATAAAATTGTAAATAAAGAAGATGTTGATCTATTAGTAGAAAAATTAAAAGAACAACGTGGAATAAATGGCGTTGATTACCAAGTAATCGAAGGCGCCGGTCATTTCTTTACAAATGAAATGGACCCATTAATGAAAGCCATTAATAACCACCTAGAAATCGCAATGTCCGCACAAGAAGC
>CALDHH010000053.1 GCA_937941575.1 uncultured Alphaproteobacteria bacterium
AAAATATGGCGGTGGTTTAAAAGCATTATTACCAAGAAAAAAAGATCCAAAAGCCCCAGCATTCGCAACAGTTGTTAAACAAAATAGTCCAAAATTGAGCTTCTTAAACAAGATCACCAAAGGATTTAACTATAAAAGTAACAAATCCAATGCTCCGAGAACTGGTTATGAGAATGTTAATGATAACAGCACTAATAAACCAATGAAAATTGATAAAAAACCTACATTTAAATCTATTGATGGTGGGAAGTAGTTTTTAATTTAGCTACCTAGACTTGATGGTTTAGGTTTTATAACTTTTGGCTTGTTACCCAATTCTTTTCCAAATCTACTTTGATTTTCAATTATTGACTCGCTGATATCTTGTAATCTTATATCACCCCCCAAAACTTTTCCTAAAACTGGTACCTCTGCCAATCTCGTGTAATCTGTTTTTTTGTCATTTTGTACAATATATTCTTTTAAACGCCTTAATGAAGATTTATTTCTTGAGGCTTTATTAATAGATGGCTTTGAAAATTCTTCTAATATTCCATCAGAAGATAAAAGATGATTATAAGTATCCTGTATTGCCAATTTCATTACATCTTCATTATTATAATCTTTATCATCTAACCCATTGTAATAAGAAAAAGCTTCTTCATATCTATTGCTCACAGCTTCAGTTATAAAATTATGATATGTGTAATTTTCTACTAATCCCCTATCCTTTAAATCTTTGAAAACGGCATATTCAACTATATAAGCTGTAAATTCAGTTATTATATCAGCAGATTTACTACCTATTTCATCTAAATAAGACTTATTGTGAATTTCTTTACCTGCATTAATTGCTTGATAGTTATGAATTAATTCATGTACAAGAATAGTTAAATAACTAGAAACTGGTCGACCACTCTTGTAAGTGCTATAACCATATAAACCCCAACTAGTTGCTAAATGAGCTGTAGCCCCCTCCTGATTATTACGCTTTGTTTCGTCTGAAAATACCAATCCATTATTAATTGCAGTATCAATTAATATTTTTCCTATATCTGATTTTTCCATTATTCTAATTGCTTCTTGGTAGTTATTTAATACTGCATCAGTTCCATTATAGTTAGATAAATCTTCTAATGTCATACAAGGATTGCATAATGATTCATTAGATATAATTATATTACGCTTAATCTCTCCAATAAAATTAGATTCTGGACCATATAAAGGGCTGTGAATAGTACTCCATATAATAGCGTTAGTTGCAATACTTACTAAAGAAAAAGCAGTGGCTAATTTTAATGTTTTTTTCTTATCTAATTTCATTATAATTTTAACCTTAAAAATATATTATTTAAAAACCAAAAATAAATTTAACATATTCAATGCGCTCCGTCAATGAAAAGCCCCATTAAAATTAATTAATGGGGCTTTTAAATTATTATCTGAAGATTAGATATTAGTTAAATAAACCTTTAACGCTATCCCAGATAGAAGTTGTTGCTTCTTTTTCTGCTTCTTCTTTAACAACTGTTGTTGTTTTTGCTGTTACTGTTTCAACTGCTTTATCCATTACATCTTTACCTGATGCTGGCTCAAGAGTTTTTACTGTTTCCATTGTTTTGCTAAGTTCTTTACTACCAGCATCTTTTAAGCTTTCAATTACAGATGTTTTTGTAGTTGCAGTAGTTGTTTTTGCATCAACAGCTTCAGTAACTGCAGTTGTTACGTCTTTACCTTCAGTAACTTTCATTGCAGCATCTTTAGCCATTTCTGTAACTGAACCTTCTGGTAAAGCTTGAACTTTTTTTAATTGATCGTAACCGTCAACGCCTTTTTCAATCATTGAATCAGAACCAGTAACGCCAACAGAATGAGCAGCTGATTTAACAACTTCTTTAGTCATTTCTTTTTTAACTTCAGCAGCTTGTACTTCAACTTCTTTTGTTGCAGTTGTAGTAACTGTGTTCATTAGAGCGTCTTTTAGATCAGCCATAGCAGGTGTTGATAGAGCGATTGCAGATACTGCTGCGATTGCTAGTATATTTGTTGTTTTTTTCATGTTTAATCTCCTTAAGATTATTTTATTTTGTTTATATTACCAGATTCCCAGTAACTGCTTGCAACTTTGCTTTTACAATTATCAGGTCTCTTTCCGTCTTCCTTAACTTATGATTATCATCTGAATAAGTGTTCAAATCATCTGATAAATCAGATATTTTGCTTTCCAGTTCAGATCTATCTAAATCTTCTACATTAACGGCTTCTTCCGCCAATATTGTACACAGGCTTGGATTTACTTCTGCAAATCCGCCTGCAACGAAGATCTTATCCACATCATTATTATCATTATGCACTTCAACCACACCTGGTTTCAGTGATGATAATAATGGTGAATGTTCCGCTAAAACGCCAAAACTACCATCTATCCCAGGTACCACAACCATTTCAACATCTTTGGATGCTAAAACACTCTCTGGTGATACAAGTTCAAATTTAAATTTTGTCATTTCATACCTCTTTTAAATAAATGGTTTTAATTAAGCTGCTGCTTTTTCTGCCATTTTCTTTGCTTTTTCTACTGCTTCTTCAATTGTACCAACCATATAAAAGGCTGCTTCTGGTAGGTGATCGTAATCACCGTTAACTATACCTTTAAAGCCTTTGATAGTGTCTTCTAATTGTACGAATACTCCAGGAGAACCTGTAAATACTTCCGCCACAAAGAATGGTTGTGATAAGAAACGTTGGATTTTTCTTGCGCGAGCAACGACTAATTTATCTTCTTCTGATAATTCATCCATACCCAAAATCGCAATAATATCTTGTAGCGCTTTATAATCTTGTAAGATTCTCTGTACGCTACGAGCTGTATCATAATGTTCATCACCAACAACACGTGGATCAAGTACACGGCTTGTTGAATCAAGTGGATCAACCGCTGGGTAAATACCAAGTTCTGAGATTTGGCGGGATAATACAGTTGTTGCATCCAAGTGAGCAAATGATGTCGCAGGAGCCGGATCAGTCAAATCATCCGCAGGTACATATACAGCCTGTACAGATGTAATTGAACCTTTGTTAGTTGAAGTAATACGTTCCTGTAGAGCACCCATATCTGTTGATAATGTTGGCTGATAACCAACCGCAGATGGAATACGACCCAATAGAGCAGAAATCTCTGCACCAGCTTGTGTGAAACGGAAGATGTTATCAACGAAGAATAATACATCTTGCCCTTCTTCATCACGGAAATATTCAGCCATTGTAAGACCAGTTAGACCAACACGAGCACGAGCTCCTGGTGGTTCTGACATCTGACCGTAAACAAGTGCAGCTTTTGAACCTTTTTTACCACCGGCTTTAATAACGCCAGATTCGATCATTTCATGGTATAAATCATTACCCTCACGAGTACGCTCACCAACACCAGCAAATACAGATACACCACCATGTTGAGTTGCAACATTATTGATCAATTCCATGATTGTTACTGTTTTACCAACACCAGCACCACCGAATAGACCAATTTTACCACCTTTTGCGTAAGGAGCTAAAAGATCAACTACTTTAATACCAGTAATTAGAATTTCTGTTTCTGTTGATTGTTCAACGAATGCAGGAGCTTCTCTGTGAATTGGGTAATATTCTTTTGCTTTAACTTCACCAAGTTCATCAATTGGCTCACCAACCACGTTCATGATACGACCCAATGTTGCTTCACCAACTGGAACACGAATTGCATCACCAGTATCTTCAACACCTTGACCACGAACTAGACCATCAGTTGTATCCATTGCAATTGCGCGGACTGTGTTTTCACCCAGATGCTGTGCAACTTCTAAATATAATTTAGTACCCTGATTTTCAACGATTAAAGAGTTCAGAATTCCTGGTAATTGACCTTGTGGGAATTTCACATCGACAACAGCACCTGTTATCTGTGTAATTACACCTTTTCCTGTATTTTTATTTGCTGCTTTTGCTTTAGCCATTTTTCTGTCTCCTAAAATTTAACTTTAATTTCTTACATTCGGTTTTGTTTTGTAACTATCTGTAGTTTCTCTTACTGTTTTTTCTACTTCTTCTAAGGAAGAACCTATTGAATTAATAAATTCTCCATATAGGCTTTCAAATTGTGTAACCAAGTTATCAATTTCTTGGCTTGCCTGCCCTTGTGATACCATCTCGGTTTTAAATTCTTTTAATGCTTCCAAATCTTTATCATTTACGATCTTTAATAATCTTGCATTATCACAAAACCGACCGTTGAATAAAGACCCTAAATTATCTCCATTACAAATAGCAGCAGCATTATTTTCCCAAGCATCAAGGATCTTGTCTTTATCTTGATTCTCTTTGAACTGATATCCAGCAGCGCCACCCATAACAAGTGCAAAAGCTAATGAAAATCCAGTTATAATTCTACCACGTTTTGCCATTACATAGCCTCCGCACCAGAGATGATCTCAATCAATTCTTTGGTAATGTAAGCTTGGCGTACTCGGTTATATACAAGTGTTAGATCATCGATCATTTCACCAGCATTACGAGTTGCATTATCCATTGCTGTCATTCTGGCAGCTTGTTCACCAGCACTACTATCCAGCATTGCTCTGAATACTTGTACTGCTAAATTTTTTGGTAATAAGTCTTCTAAAATTGCTTGTTCATCTGGCTCAAAACCATAGATTGCTTGAATTTCTTCTTTTGTATCTACTTCTTCTGCCTGATTATCCTGATCAATTATTCCTGTAAATGGAACCAATTGTTGATTTGTTGGGACTTGAGCAATAACAGATTTAAATTCATTATACATCAATTTACAAACATCAAACTTTTGATCTTCTAATAAAGATAGAACACAATCTGATACTTCTGCTGCATCTTGGAAACCAAAGCCTTTTTTAGCCGGGCCTTCAAAATTCTCAATAATATATTTTGAATATTGACGTTTTATTCCCATGTAACCTTTACGACCAACACAGATAACTTTGATTTCTTTTTTCTCTAATTCCAAAGCTTCGATATGGCTGATTGCTTCACGAATTATATAGGAATTAAAACCGCCACATAAACCACGGTCTGAGGTAATCACAACTAATAGATGAGTTTGATCATCACCAGTTCCTGCCAATAATACTGGGCTTGCCGATGTAACAGTCGTTGCATCAACTAGGCGGCTCAGCATATTGCTCATTTTCGTTGCATAAGGCTGGCTTCGCTCAGCATGATCTTGCGCACGTTTAAGCTTACTTGCTGCCACCATTTTCATGGCAGAAGTAATCTTACGTGTTGATTTCACGCTAGCAATTTTATCTCTATAATCCTTTAAACTAGGCATCTAATCTCACCTTAAAATTTATTACGCTGCAAGCTTACCTGAGAAATTCGTTGTAAAACTCTCCAAGAATTCTCTTAAAGCTTTATCAGTCGCATCAGTAATTTTCTCTTCCTTCTTAATCGAATTCAAGATTTTCTTACCTTTTGAATGGATAGCTTTTAAGAACTGCTCTTCAAAGTTATTAACTTCGCTTACATCAATTCTATCTAAATAACCGTTAACGCCTGAGAAAATTGATACAACTTGTTCTTCCATCAGTAATGGAGAATATTGAGGTTGTTTCAATAATTCAACTAATCTTGAACCACGAGCAAGCAATTGTTGAGTTGATGCATCAAGATCCGATGCGAACTGAGCAAATGCTTCCATTTCACGATATTGTGCAAGCTCTAACTTAATTGAACCAGCAACTTGTTTCATTGCCTTTACTTGGGCTGCGGAACCAACACGACTTACTGACAGTCCAACAGAAATCGCAGGACGAATACCTTTATAGAATAAGCTTGTTTCCAAGAAAATCTGACCATCTGTAATTGAGATCACATTTGTTGGAATATATGCAGATACATCACCAGCTTGTGTTTCAATAATTGGCAATGCAGTTAATGAACCAGAACCGTTTTCTTCATTCATTTTTGCAGAACGTTCCAATAATCTTGAATGGACGTAGAATACATCACCAGGGAATGCTTCACGACCTGGTGGACGACGAAGAAGTAATGACATCTGACGATAAGCAACCGCTTGTTTTGATAAATCATCATATACGATCAGACCGTGCATGCCGTTATCACGGAAATATTCACCCATTGCACAACCAGTATATGGCGCCAAGAACTGTAGAGGAGCTGGATCAGATGCAGTAGCTGCAACAACGATAGAATATTCCATCGCGCCATTCTCTTCCAAAGTTTTTACAATCTGTGCAACAGTTGAACGTTTTTGTCCAATAGCTACATAAATACAATATAATTTTTTAGATTCGTCATCGCCTTGATTTGCAGCTTTTTGATTTAAAATTGCATCAATTGCAACAGCTGTTTTACCAATCTGTCTATCACCAATAATCAATTCACGCTGACCACGTCCAACTGGAACTAGAGCATCTAGGGCTTTAATACCTGTCTGCATTGGTTCATGTACTGATTTCCTTGGAATAATACCAGGGGCTTTTGTTTCAACTAATCTTGATTCTTTTGCTTTAATCGGACCTTTACCATCAATTGGGTTACCAAGACCATCAACCACACGACCAAGAAGTTCTTTTCCAACTGGTACAGATACGATCTCACCAGTTTGGCGAACAACGTCACCTTCTTTAATATCTCTATCATCACCAAAGATCACGATACCGACATTATCTTCTTCCAAGTTCAGTGCCATACCTTTAACACCACCTGGGAATTCAACCATTTCACCAGCTTTTACGTTATCCAAACCTTCAACACGGGCAACACCATCACCAACGGATAGTACATGACCGATTTCAGCAACATCTGCCTCTGTTCCAAAGTTTTTAATCTGATCTTTTAGTATGGAGGATATCTCCGCAGCACGAATTTCCATTTTTAAGCAACCTCTCTTATTTGAGCTTCTTCTGTATAAGCGCCTTCTGCTTTCATAACTTTTTTCAAGTTATGAAGTTTTGTGCGAACCGAATTATCAATCATGTTTGAACCTATCGTAATGACAAGTCCACCAATTATTTCAGGGTTAATATTTAACTTTAATTCAACCTCTGAACCAATAGCCTTCTTCAAGCTATCGCTTAGTGCTTTTACTTGTTTTGCACTTAATTTTGTAGCAGATGTAATATCTGCTGTAATTTCACCACGTCTTTTGGCAATTTCTTTTTTAACTTCGTTTAAGATCAATTCAACCATATTGATTCTACGGTTTTCAATTAACAGACCTAAAAACTTAGCTGTAATTTTTTTGAGTTTTGCTTTTTTAACAATTGCTTCTATAACGCCTTGTTTTTCAGAGCCGGATATAATTGGATTTTTTAATGCCTTGGTAAGATCAAGACTGTTTGCAAATATTGTTATTAAAGAATCAACATCTTTTGAAACAGAATCCAATTCCTTACCTTCCCCAACCAAGTCAAGGAAAGCGGTAACATAACGTTTAGCAATAGTAGAAGCGCCAGCTTTTGAAGACAATTTAACCTCTTATATTTTTAGTTACAGCAATTAAGCTAATACAAATTTTCATTAAGGATTTAGCATAGGGTTTAACCTTATGCAAGTGCCTAATTCGATAAAATTGCATCACTTATTCTTTTTTTAATTTCTGTTACTGTTTCATTACTAGAAACAACATTAATAAATTCATTATCTTTGCCCATTATATATATGTAGGCTGAGTGGTCCATATCGTAATCCATCTCATCCTTTGGGTCGTTATCTTCTGTTTTTACCTTAGATTTATAGATTTTATAATTTTTAACCACCTCTTCAATAGTCGCCTTATCACCAGTTAAACCGATGAAACCAACTTCTGAGTAGCCTTCAACAAATTCTTTTATTACTTCTGGAGTATCTCTATCTGGATCAACGCTTATAAATAATGGAGTTATTTTTGATACAAGATTTTTATCCATTGCCATTAGAGATTCGGTAATTTTCTCCATTCCAACAGGACAGATCATTGGGCAATTCGTAAAACCAAAGAATATTACCTTATATTTACCTTTAAAATCATCTGAAGAAACTTCAATATTATCTTGGTTTAATAATTTGAATTTACCACCTATTGTAACCGTCTCATCTATTATTTGTGGTGTTTTTACAAAGCTTGCATTATGCCTTGCCTGTTTAAACATACTAAATCCTGCAAAGATAAATGATATTATCATCAAGCTAGATATTATTTTCATTTTATTCATTTAAGTAACACTCCAATAGTTTCCTTCTGCAAAAGATATAGTGTATATTTCCAATTATCAAGCATACAAATATTTACATTATAAACCATTGATATATATAAATATAATACAAATACGTAAAATAATTACTTGATTTATGTGCATTTTTGTAATATAGTTAATGAAATCTTAATATAAAAACAACTTTGAGGCGTATATGATAGGCAGCAAATTCAGTACTAATCTAATAGAAGATGAAGCTCCGATTATTTCTGTGGCTGAAGACAGCTTAGAAGAAATTAATATGGATCCAATTAAAAGATTGGAAGGCTTGGTCGACCAACTTGCATTGCAATTAGATGAGGCCGCTGAATTTATAGTGACCCTTGGAACCTACGCTCCGGTAGGCAGCGAAGACAAAGATGTTTGGATCCCAGTAATGCTAGAAGAAATCGAAGAGAAGCTTTGGGAAGTAGAAGATGCAATGGGAAGAGCTGCCGAAGATTAAGCTTTTTAAATAATCTGCAATGAATAAAAAACAAAAATATAGATTAATCAAACAAGCTCTAGAAGAAGATAATAGAGATCTTGCCCATTCGATTATCGATTCTTACGAAATAATTTCAGATATAAATTACCAACCCGCTGTTGTTTCAGAAGGTAGCTTGCTAGAGATTGCAATTCAAAATGGACAAGATGACATTGCTTGTAGATTGTTTGATATGGGTATGCGAATTGGTTTACAAGTTAACTCAGAAACTTCATATGTTATATTGGCTGTTAAGCAAGATATGCCCCGAATCATCGAAAAATTTTGTAAATTAGAAGAACTTAATGTTATTAAAATAAATGAAGGTTTTATACAGAATTCTACCTTTATAGAAACCAATAACTTGTTAAAGGAAACTGCAAAATCAAGTAATCCAAATATAATCACCAGTATATTTAACAAAGCCGTTTCAGTGAAAATAAAAGAAGCTCAAAATAAAGATAATAAAATTTTATTATTCAAAGAATATAGATTGGCTAATATCAGAAAACAGGCAAAAAACCTGGAAAAAAGTAAACAAAATCTATTAAGCAAACTGAAATAAACTTATTTCATCGGGTTAAGCTTTCGCCACCAGCTTTCTTTTGGTTTTTTTACAATCTCAGCTTTCTTACTTTTATTAATCTCTGCCTCCAAAACGATTTGTTCTTGGCAGATTGTCTGACCACAGATAAGCCTGATTACTTGCAATTGCTCAAAAGCTCGGTCTATCTTGCCTGACTTAGCATAGATTTCACCAAGATATTTATTAGCCCCCAAATGTTTAGGATTGATTGCCAATGCAAGTTTTAAGCTTTTCAAAGCCGCAGCTTTGTCACGCAGGTGAATATAAGCATGGGCTTTATAAGCATAGGCATCAGCACTTCTTGGATTTCTGGATAACACCTCTTCTAACTCTCCCAAGGCTTGCGAATATTTATTTTCAGCTAAGAAGAATTCAGCCTGAGTTAAGCCAGCATCCGATCTTTGTGGCATAGAGAAATTTTCTTCTGCATATACAGGGCTGATAAACAAACATATATAGATAATGGTAATTATTTTTTTCATTAAACTGTCTTCCTTTTCTCAAAATCTGTAAAAATATCATCTGATTCTATTCTTTGAGATTCGACATCTTTAACATTTGATAATTTTGATCCAGTATGACATTTTTCAAGCATTAATTCTACTATCTCTATCTCGCCTTGAATAACCGCCTCAACATTACCATTCTTTAAATTCCTAACCCAGCCTTTCAAGCCAATATCTAATGCTTGCTCTACTGTCCAGTCCCGGTACCACACTCCTTGAACTTTGCCTGATATGATTAAATGATACGTTACCATTTTAAACTCCTTGATTTTATTTGTTTTTTTCTGTAGATTTTGCCTAAATCAAACTTGGATTAAAAGGTATAATAATATGGTAGATACAGCAAATACAATTTATTTAGGTTCGCATACTGATGCGATTGATGAAAAAGAATTATTAAACCTAAAATACGCCAATCGGCATGGTTTAATTGCTGGCGCGACGGGTACCGGTAAAACCGTTACATTACAAATAATGGCCGAGGCATTTTCTGATGCTGGTGTACCTGTATTTATGGCTGATATCAAAGGTGACTTATCTGGTATGTGTGAACCATCGATCATGCAGGATTTCTTAGTAAAGCGAGCTGATTTAATCAAGCTAGAAGATTACAAAGGCAAGCAATATCCAACTGTATTTTGGGATTTATTTGGTAGACAAGGTCACCCAATTCGAACAACGGCTGAGGAAATGGGCGCGTTATTATTATCTAGATTAATGGAATTAAATGATACTCAATCTGGTGTTTTAACCATCGCATTTAAATTAGCTCGCGAAGAAAAAATGCCTTTGCTTGATATGAAAGATTTGCAATCCCTACTAGTTCATGTTGGTGAGCGAGCAAAAGAATTATCATTAAGATACGGAAATATAAGCCCTGCTTCTATCGGTGCTATTCAAAGAAAACTATTAGTTCTTGATGAACAAGGCGGTACTTATTTCTTTGGTGAACCTGCATTAAACATTCATGACATGATTAAAACAACATCTGACGGACGTGGGCATATAAATATATTGGCAGCAGATGAACTTGTCCAATCACCAAAATTATATGCAACATTCTTATTTTGGATGCTATCTGAATTATTCGAAGAATTGCCAGAGGCCGGTGATCGAGATAAGCCAAAAATGGTATTCTTCTTTGATGAGGCCCATCTATTATTTAACGACGCTCCAAAAGCGTTATTAGAGCGAATTGAACAAGTTGTAAGATTAATTAGATCAAAATCAGTTGGTGTCTATTTTATTACTCAGAACCCAACGGATATTCCAGAGACCGTGGCTGGACAGCTTGGTAACCGTGTACAACATGCTTTGCGTGCCTTCACTCCAAAAGCCCAAAAAGCAGTTAGATCAGCAGCCCAAACTTTCCGTCCAAACCCAGATTTGGATACAGAAGCAGTTATAACTCAATTGGGTGTAGGAGAAGCATTAGTTTCAACATTGGAGAAAAAAGGTGTTCCAACAATCGTCCAAAGAACCCTTATCCGTCCACCTGCATCACTTCTTGGACCAACGACTATTGAAAAAAGAAATGCTGTAATATCAAATAGTGTCTTTGATAGATTATATAAAGAAACAATTGATAGAGAATCTGCCTATGAAATCCTATCCAAACGTCGGGCAGAGAAAGCCAAAAAGCAAGAAGAATTGGATAAGATAGAAGCTACTGAAAAAGAGAAGAAAAAAGCTGAAAAGAAATCTGGCTCAAAGCGTCAAGGCTTAGGAGAATCAATTATAAAATCCATCGGTAGATCAATGGGAAGTAAGCTTGGACGTGAAATTATTAATGCTTTGATAAAAGGCTTCTTAAAGAAGAAATAAAGATTAATTAGATGCAATAACTACGCAGTTATCTAACACTCGACATGCTTGATTTGCGCCTTTTCTATCAACACCTGTAAATCTACCGCGATATATAACACCGCTTCTGGTTTTTACTGGCAATATCTTTGGCGTGGATGAGCGGACAAAGCCGTATGGTAGCTTACCCGCAGCTGACATTAAGGCTCTTTTAGTCAAAGCTCTATCTTTAAATGCACCAATTTGAATTGACCATTCCCCTATTGGGCTATTTCTTATGCCAGAGACAGCTTTTGCTTTTAATATCTTCTGTTGGTATTGGGCATTAAGTGTATTTGGCTTTACTGCTTCAAAATTAGCAGTTTCTCTTAATAAATCATTCAAAGTCTTGGTTGCTTCAACATCAACATCGCCCTGACCAACTACTCTAGCTGTAACCTCATTATCATTTACAATACCAATTTTCTTAAATGATCCTTCTTTATCAATCTTCTTTATATTTGGAGCCTTGGTATTTGTAACCATTGTATAACCACCAGTTACAACAGGTTTCTTATTTGGTTTTTCTTGTTTAGCAATTCTAGTTCTCTTTAAGCGTAAAAATCCACGATCCAGAATACTCGCCATATGTGAATTTCTAGCTTTCGAAGTTTTACCGCCAAACACAACTCCAACAATTCTTCTATTATTTTGAACTGCTGATGCTGCCAAGTTAAATCCAGAAGCATTCACATACCCAGTTTTCAAACCATCCATACCTTTATAAGAATGTAAAAGCTTATTATGGTTCTTATATGTTTTACCTCGGTAATGGAATTGTTTGATTTTAAAGTAATGATAATGTTGTCTGTGATTATAAATTAAAGACCTCGATAATACCGCCATATCACGCGCAGTTGAAACCTGTCTAACATGATGCAATCCAGACGCGTTCTTAAATGTAGTATTTTTCATTCCCAACTGTCTGGCTTTTTTGGTCATCATCTGAGCAAATCTATATTCAGTACCGCCAATTTTCTCACCTAAAGCAACAGCTACATCATTTGCTGATTTTGTTACTAAAGATAAAATTGCGTCATTAACTGTAATTGTCTGGCCTGGTTTCAAACCTAATTTTGATGGAACCATTGATGCGGCATATTTTGAGATCTTAATTCTTTGGTTTTTTCTCAACGTGCCTTTTTTCAAAGCATCGAATGCCATATATAAAGTCATCATTTTTGTTAAAGATGCAGGATGCAGTTTTTTATTTGCATTACTAGCACTTAAAACTGTACCAGTTTGGGCATCAACCACAATTGATGCATATTTTTTATTAATCTTCGCTTGCCCATTACCAATATAAGAAAAGGTAAATATTAAAGTAAACATTACTAATATTTTAAATTTTGCAAGCAAACTATACTTATCCTTAAGGTTTAAAGCCATTATTCGATTAATTAAGACTGATTCTATCTGTGATTTTACTGAATGTCCACAACATAGATCCTAATGTTAATAAAATATTATATCAAAAATAGTAAATAAAATATGTACATTATTGAAAAAAATTCTATATCATATATGTATCAAACAATTATATAGAAGAATTATGAAGTAATTATGAACGATGATATAAAAAAAAATGAAGATAGCGATACGGGCCTATTATTAAAAGAGAAGCCTAAGACCAAAAAACCATCAATGTATAGAGTATTATTATTAAATGATGATTTTACCCCAATGGATTTCGTTGTTCATGTTTTAGAAACGTTTTTCAGTAAGAATAGAGAAGAAGCAATGGAGATTATGCTACAAGTCCATAAACAAGGCGTTGGAATTTGTGGTATTTATACTTATGAAATTGCCGAGACAAAATTAACTCAAGTAATGGCGCTGGCGAAGCAAAACCAGCACCCTTTGCAATGCACAATGGAAAAAGAATAAGAGAATTAGACATGTTATCAAATAATTTAGAAAAAACACTGCATAGAGCTTTGAATATTGCAAATGATCGTAATCACGAATTTGCAACTTTAGAACATTTATTACTGGCATTAACTGATGATAATGATGCTCTATCAGTATTACGCGCATGTGGAGTTGATCTGGAAGAATTAACCGATAGATTAACCCATTACATGGATGAAGAAATGCAAAATCTTATCCAGGCTAATCTGGATGAGAGCAAACCTACTGCAAGCTTTCAGCGAGTATTACAAAGAGCAGCAATCCATGTTCAATCTTCTGGTAGAGAGGAAGTCACGGGCGCAAATGTTCTAGTTGCAATATTCTCTGAACGTGAAAGCAATGCGGTATATTTTCTATCTGAACAAGATATGAGCCGTTTTGATGCGGTAAATTATATCTCGCACGGGATTGCAAAAGTACCAGGGCAATCGGAATATAATCCAGTTCAAGGATCTGATGATGATTATGACGAAGAAGATGAATATGATGTAAAAACTGGTAAACAGGCTTTGGACGAATATTGCGTTAATTTAAATGAAAAAGCACAACAAGGTAAAATTGACCCATTGATTGGTAGGGCAGAAGAAGTCGATAGAACTATTCAAATTCTATGTCGTAGAAGTAAAAACAATCCACTATATGTTGGTGATCCCGGTGTTGGTAAAACTGCAATTGCCGAAGGATTGGCAAGAAGAATAACTGAAGAAGAAGTACCAGAAGTTCTAAAAACCTGCATAATATATTCACTTGATATGGGCTCGTTACTAGCTGGAACAAGATATCGCGGTGATTTTGAAGAAAGATTGAAAGCCGTAATTAATGAATTAAAAACTTTGGATAACGTGGTGTTGTTTATTGATGAAATTCATACAATCATTGGCGCTGGCGCGACATCTGGTGGAGCAATGGATGCGTCCAATTTATTAAAGCCATCTTTATCTGATGGAACATTAAGATGTATTGGTTCCACCACATATAAAGAATATAAAAACCATTTTGAAAAAGATCGCGCATTAGTTCGCCGTTTCCAAAAGATTGATATTAAAGAGCCGTCAATTCCAGATGCAATCAAAATATTAACTGGTTTGAAACCTTATTTTGAAGAGTTTCATAAGGTAAAATATACTGTTGAAGCGATTAAATCCGCAGTTGAATTATCAGTTCGTTATATCGGAGATAAGAAATTACCCGATAAAGCCATTGATGTAATTGATGAAGCTGGTGCATCGCAAATGTTAATAGAAAAAGACAAACGCAAAAAAACAATCGATGTTACAGATATTGAAAATATAATATCTATAATGGCTAGAATACCATCAAAATCAGTTAATAAAGATGACAAAGAAATCCTTGCCAGTTTAACCAGAGATCTAAAAACAATGGTATTTGGTCAAGATGATGCAATAGAAGCATTATCATCTGCAATTAAACTAGCTCGCGCTGGATTAAGAGAGCCAGAAAAGCCAATCGGAAGTTATTTATTCTCTGGCCCAACTGGAGTTGGTAAAACTGAGATTGCCAAACAATTATCAATCACACTTGGAGTTAAATTAAATAGATTTGATATGTCTGAATATATGGAGAGACATTCAGTATCAAGATTAATTGGTGCGCCTCCTGGATATGTTGGCTTTGATCAAGGCGGATTATTAACTGATGCCGTTGATCAAAATCCACATTGTATATTATTGCTTGATGAAATTGAAAAAGCTCATCCAGATTTATTCAATATCCTATTACAAGTAATGGATCATGGTAAGCTAACCGATAGCAATGGTAAGACAATTGACTTTAGAAATGTCATTTTAATCATGACTACGAATGCAGGAGCAAGTGAACTTGCCAAACCAACAATTGGTTTTGGTAATAATGTTAGAACTGGTGATGATAAAGAGGCCATTAAGAAAACATTTACTCCAGAATTTAGAAATAGATTAGATGCGATAATACCATTTAAAAGCCTGCCTAAAGAAGTTATTGAATTGGTGGTTGATAAATTTATCATGCAATTAGAAGCACAATTGGGCGATAGAGGTGTCAGTATTGAGCTTACCAAAGAGGCAAGAGCTTGGATCGGTAATAAAGGTTATGATGTAACCATGGGCGCAAGACCGCTTAGCCGTGTAATCCAAGAACATGTTAAAAAGCCATTAGCAGATGAGATATTATTTGGCAGATTGGTAAATGGTGGAACAGTTCGTATATCATTAAAAGATACTGAGCTGCAATTTGATTACCCAAAACCGAAAGGTAAGAAACCGTCAGCAAAAGAAAAAGAAAAAGTTTAGAAAACTCTAGCCGTGGCTATGGCTGAAACTGGGCTTGGGTTGAGCTTAGACTACGTAATCACGTTTTCTTGCAATTAATGATAAATCTCGATCTATTCTAGGTTTAGCATTTGATATTGCATCAGCTTTTTGTAATTTAAATTGGACAGATCTTAGATTTTTTCCTCTGCTATTTTTTCCATCCATGGCTTTGTTTAAAGCATCCATTTGCTGTTTATCACTTGGATCAGTTAATTCAATATAAACCGATGCAACCTCTAATATATGCAAGCTTTGCAAATCTTTATCCGATGCTCTGGATATTGGCTTGCTATTTATTTTATTAATAGTGGAATTGATTTCTGATGCTAAATTAAACCTTATTTCATCATCATTAAAGCGCTCCATTGCTCTTAAAGTTTGGATATATTGGATACCTTCATGCATTTTATAAAAAACCTTTTTTAAATCATTTACCTATTAATTAGTATATGTTAAAAACATTGATAGATTATTAAATTCTATATACAATTTAAAAATAGTTAGATAATCTATTTATAATATTTAAGACGATCTATTTATGATATTAAAAAAAAGGGGATAAATAATGTCAGACAAAATGCCAAAAGGTTTCTTTAAAGTAATCCATAGCAAAGTAAACGCCATAACATATCTTGATGCAGCAATTGTGTCACATGTTGTTGATATCGGTAATACTGCTAGAATATATTTAATGCCATCAGGGGAGTATGTTGTATCGACCGAAGGAATTGAAGAGATTCTAAACAAGTTGATAAAAGCCCGAGCTGAGCTAAAATAATTTTTATAATTATCTCCAATGAAATATTTAAGCTTATTTAGAAATAGCTGGAAGATGTTCATCTATTATGCTTGTATAAATTTTAAATATTTTATTGGGAGATAAATATACATGCATAAAAAACCAGATTTAATATCTTTCCAAGGTAAAATCGGAGCATTCTCTGATATGGCCTGTAGAAAATCTTTTCCGGATTTACAAACCTATCCCTGCCCTTCTTTTACCGATGCTCTCGACGCCTTGGCAAATGATAAGGTTTCACTCGCGATGATCCCCATTGATAACTTAATCGCAGGTAGAGTTGCAGATATCCATCAATTGATGCCCGCATATAAAGACCTACATATAGTTGCCGAAGAATTTATACCAGTTCATCATTGCTTGTTAGCAAAAAGAGGAGCTAAATTGGAGGATATCAAAACAGTATATAGCCATGTTCATGCAATACCACAATGTAGAAATTTTATAAAAACTCATAAAATGAAAGCAACCATTTATGGTGACACTGCTGGATCAGCTGAATTTGTGGCAAATAATGATGACCCATCATCAGCCGCTATTGCATCAAAATTAGCATCAGAAATATACGGGTTAGATATTATTGAAAAAGATATCGAAGATGAAAAAGGCAATGCAACTAGATTTGTAATCCTATCTAAAACTCCAGATAGCCCAGAATATAATCCAACTGAAAAATACATGACTAGCTTTATTTTTAAAGTAAGGAATATTCCAGCTGCCCTATATAAAGCCCTTGGTGGCTTTGCGACTAACGGCATTAACATGACTAAGCTAGAGAGCTATATGTCTGGTGAGAGCTTTAATGCAGCGAGATTTTATTGTGATGTAGAAGGTCACCCAGAAAATCGGATGCTAAGATTAGCATTACAGGAATTAGAATTTTTCTCATCCGAGTTTAGATTTCTTGGGACTTATAAAGCAAATGATTTTCGTTATAAATAAAATACTTGTCAGAAAGATTAGAATTCTATAGCCTATAAGCATTAATTAATTGAATATAAGGAAAGTAAGATGCCTACACATGCACAATTATCAGCTAAATTATTAAGAGATGCTGCAGTATTTTTTAGAAATGTTGGCGATCAGAACGATACTTTAAAAGATCAAATGTATGATAATGCAAGCGTCTATGAACAAGTTGCAGAGTTGGTAGATAACAACCCAAACGCGGAATTAGAAGTTGCAGATGAGCCAGAACAAACCGATGGCTAACTAAGCACTATTCCAGTAAAATATAATAAAAGCATTACTTCTTTATCTATTTAATTAGGATTTTGAATGGCAATTTCAAATACCAAAAAGACCAAAAAGCAGAATACTCCAATATTACCACCATCAGTCCACCAATTTTTGGTGCGCAGAATTATTGATACGAATGCTCTTATCCTATTATTTATCAGTTTTTTATTATTTCTAGCATTATTTACTTACCACCCAAGTGATCCATCTTTAAACACAGCCACAACTGGTGATATTACAATCAACAATATTCTTGGTATTACAGGATCGTATCTATCTGATATCATGTTGCAATCACTTGGCTTAGCCGCTTATATTTTCCCAATAGTAATTGGCGTTTGGGGCTTTCGGATTTTAAGCAGGAGAGAGATCCCAACTCCAATATCAAAACGTATAATCATGTTATTACTTGCAAGCTTGTGTATCTCAGTTAGCTTTGCCAGAATACCGTCTCCTGAAAACTGGTTAATCGGTAGCTATCTTGGTGGTAGCACAGGTAGCATTATCTTAAATTCAATCTCTGGATTAATCCATAATTGGATGGGGAATACTTCGCATATATTTGTGGCCTTAGTATTTGTGTTTTTATCTTTTCTATTCACCGCCAAATCTTTTGGACTACCGAGACAGTCTTGGGTCTATGGCTTAATGCAAGCAAAATACATGATATTAAAAGCAATATCTTTGCTCTCATATAGCATATATAAAGTCAGATGTTGGTTTGATAAGCATAACAGCCATAATTTCGAGGCTCCGAAATCACCAGTTAAAGTTACCATGGAAGAAATGGCCAAGAAATCACCAATCGTGACAAAGAAAATATCCTCTATCTCCCAAGGATCAAGGATTGATAAAGAGAAACAACCAAGTTTATTAATTGATGAAAATGATGATTGGGCATTGCCTAGTCTGGATATGCTTGATGAAGCGCCGAAAACTATCCATTCAAAAACAGATGAAAAAGCCCTACAAAGAAATGCAGAATTATTACATACCGTATTACAAGATTTTGGTGTTCAAGGTGATATTGTTAAAGTTAATCCAGGACCAATTATTACTTTATATGAGCTTGAACCTGCACCAGGCACAAAATCATCCCGGGTAATCGGTATATCTGACGATATTGCAAGATCGATGAGTACTACTTCCGTGCGTGTAGCAGTTATTCCAGGTAAAAATGCCCTTGGGGTTGAATTACCTAATTTGAATAGAGAGATGGTATTCTTAAAAGAATTATTATCTTCAAAAGAATATGAGAAAACATCTTTAAAACTACCTTTGATTTTAGGTAAAGATATTGGTGGTGAGCCAATCATTGCTGATCTTGCTAAAATGCCGCATTTACTAGTTGCTGGTACTACCGGATCTGGTAAATCGGTTGCGGTTAACACCATGATTTTATCTCTGCTTTATCAATTATCACCTGAAAAATGTCGATTGATAATGATTGACCCAAAAATGTTGGAATTATCTGTTTATGATGATATCCCGCATCTTTTAACTCCTGTTGTAACTGAACCTCATAAAGCAATTACCGCTTTAAAATGGGCTGTATCTGAAATGGAAGACAGATATAGGGCAATGTCTAAATTAGGAGTTAGAAATATTGATGGCTTCAATACCAGAATAAAAGAAGCCAATGCCAAAGGTGAAATTATAATGCATAAGGTTCAAACTGGTTTTGATCCCGATACAGGTAAACCAATATTTGAAGAACAGCCAATCTCCCAAAAAGAATTGCCTTATATTGTAATTATTGTTGATGAATTTGCTGATTTAATGTTGGTGGCTGGTAAAGATGTTGAGAATGCCATTCAAAGACTTGCTCAAATGGCTCGTGCCGCAGGTATCCATCTTATCATGGCAACTCAAAGACCATCTGTTGATGTAATAACCGGTGTAATCAAAGCCAATTTCCCAACCAGAATAAGTTTTCAAGTAACTTCAAAAATTGATAGTAGAACAATTTTAGGAGATGGTGGAGCAGAGCAATTATTAGGTCGTGGTGATATGCTATATATGGAAGCTGGTGGTAAGTTAAAACGTGTTCATGGTCCATTCGTTGATGATAATGAAGTTGAAAGCGTTGTGAACTTCTTGAAATCACAAGGTGAGCCGGAATATATAAATAACGTAACTGTTGATCAGGGTGATAGCGATATAAAAGGAATTGCGGCAGGTGGCAATGATGGTTATGATGTATTATACGATCAAGCCGTATCTGTTATCTTGCGTGAAAAGAAAGTATCGACTAGCTTTATCCAAAGACATTTACAAATTGGTTATAATAGAGCCGCTAGAATTGTTGAACAGATGGAAGCAGATGGCGTAATAAGTGAAGCCAATAATGCTGGTAAAAGACAAATTTTAATCGAAGACCATACTGGTCAATTTGAATAAAGGAATTTAAATGTTAAAGAAACTCCAAGCTATATCTCTAGTTATAATATTATTATTTTCAAGTAATGCATCTGCAATGGATGATGCAATGCATAGTAAAGATGATGCTAGTGAAGAGAAACTTGTACGACAATTTACATTCTGGGCTGACGATATTCCTTTGAAAATTAATAAGCCAAATGGCTGGTGCACTCTGGATAAGAGTAAAACAGTTCAAAAACTATTGCATGATATTCACCGCGAGACAGTTGAATTAGATAAAAATCAATTAATTATGCTTTTTGCAAATTGTGATGATATTGCAAATCTTGGAGCTCATCCTGTACCACTTCGAAAAGCAATTCATATCGTATGGAGAAATCCAGAAATTGGCCCAGTGACTAATCTATCCAGACAGGAATTCTTAGCTCAACAGGCTTACGACTTCCCTAAATTCTTAAAGAAAAGCTTTGAAGATTACAAACAATTTGATGCAGCCGAGCAAAAAATTACTTTTGTAGACGATATTAACTATTTAAAGAGGCTTAAGATAGAAACTGAGCAAGCTCTACCCGAACAAGCTGATTTAAATTCAAATTCAGCATCAATGTATTTTGATATTAATTGGCTAAATGCTGGTAGCAAATTAACAACTAAGAATATAATGAGCACAACAAGCATAAATAGAGTACCAATCTATATCACCTATTCTGCCCTTGACCCAAAACCCAATTCTGATCTTGATAGAGATTATCACAATCCAACGAGAGCAGAGATGGAAGAATTGGTAAATTCAATGATTACATCTCTATCATATTTGAATGAATAGTCTATTTTGCAAAGCAAACAAAAGATAAAGCTATATCAAGGTATAAAAGAATGTTATCTATCGGCAATTAAGCCCGAGATCGCATCAATGGAAATAAGCCGTAAAAACTCGGAAAAAGAATTTATAAAATACACTTCAATATTAACCATTGCCTTAATTTTATCCTATTTTTTATCGCCATTCATCTTACCCGATAATGACCTTCTCCATTTAACCAAATATTTAATCATTGATGGTGGGATTGTTATATGGATGAGCTTTACTGGTTTAAAATATTCCAAAAAATATGATGCAATGGAAAAAGAAATACAAGATAAATTGATCCAAGCTGCCAAAAAGCAATATGGCGAAATTGCCTATTCAAAATATCCACAAGCACTATTTGATGCCAGAATATTTACTAATCGTAAATTGATAAATCCATTTATAAAGTCAATCACTAGTGAGATGCTAAAGGGTGAATATAATAACCAGCAATTCGAATTTTCTAAAACTAATCTATTTGACAAGCAAGGCAGAAAATTATCCGTCCATTATATTGGCTTTCTTATTAAGATCCAGCTTAGCTATGTTATTGATGCTGATATAGTAATATATTCAAAGAAGAATATTATATCTCAGAAATTACAGGATCAGAAATTCAAATCTATTGGTTTTAAAGATATTTCATTAGGAAAAGACATTAAAATATACGGCAGTACTAAAACCAAATCAGATAACTCCTTAAATCAAGAAGTATTAAATAATCTATCTAAGCTGATAAACTCATATGATAAAAAAGGAATTATGATTTCTATTTTTAGAGATGAGGTATTAGTAAAAATACCAACAACAATGAATATTTTTGCCAATCCGTCATTTATGGATTCTTTTAATCTGATGAAACCAATAAAATATACTATTAAAAAGGATTCAATTCGAATATTAAACTCAATGACCATACCGCACCGAATTATTGATTGCCTTAATGGTAAGACAGTTACTAAATTAATTTAATTTGATATTATTATAAAATACACTATTTTAAGAATATCTAACAACTAGAAAGAATAATCTTATGAGAAAAATTTTAATTTCCATTATTTGTGTTTTGATATTTTCAAGTAATGCTTACGCAAAAACTGATGTTAAATCTATTGAAGAATATCTAAATAATTTAAAGTCTATTCAAGCTGAATTTAAGCAAACTGCTTATGATGGTAGTCATGTTAATGGAACATTCTATCTTAAAAGACCAGGTAAATTAAGATTTGAATATGAAGCACCCATCAAAGATTTTATTGTGGCTGATGGTTTAAATATCTATTTCTATGATAGTGAAATGGAACAGCAATCACATACTGGAATTGGCAATACTTTGGCTGATTTCTTATTAAGAGATGATTTAAAGCTAAGCGGCGATGTTGAGATTATTACCAAAGGTGAGCAAAACGGGTTTTATTACGTAACTATAGCCCAAAAGGATAATTTAGAAGCTGGTAAAATGTCTTTGATATTTGCAATTAAACCTAAATTAGAATTAAAAAAATGGATCATATTTGACTCACAAGGTTTTACAACTGAGGTAGAATTATCTGAGCTTAAAAATAATGTAAAACATGATAAAAAGCTATTTTACTATCGCGACCCAAATAAAGATAAGCAGAGATTTAACTAAGCTATTTTTTAAAAGGAGCCTTTAATAAATCTAGTAATTTTAAATCTGGTAAATATTCACCACTACCCATTTCTTTTAAGCCAATATCCATATCTTGATTGCGCTCTATATTTTGGTTAGATGATCCAAATATTCGATCCCAGAAGCTAAAAATAGTGCCGTAATTACTATTAGTATTGGCCATTTCTTTTTCATGATGAATAAAATGGATTGATGGAGTTACAATTAAATATGATAGATTTTTTTCAAATCTCTTATTCAAATTAATATTTGAATGCTGAAAAGATGAAGCTATAAAGACCATTGCCTCAAATATCAAGACATGAGCAAAGCTTATTCCAAATAAAAAAATTACAACCAATCTTATTAATGCCGAGATCATCACTTCAATAAAATGGAATCTAACCGAGCTTGTAACATCCAAACTTCGATCAAGATGATGAATTTTATGAAATCTCCACAAGAAAGCGATATTATGATTGGCGCGATGCCAAAGATATATAAATAAATCCAATATTAATATGCTAAAAATAATATGATCAAAGCTTATTATCTGTAATGAATTATCTGATACTAATTTCGACAATGGAATTATCAGTAAAATAGAAATAATCGTATTAATTCCACCAAAAGAAAGATTCTTAAGGTAATGCCCCAGTTTTTCTCGTAGGTTTTTGGGTAGAATAAACGGGTATCTATACTCAATAAGAACCAAGGCTATAAGCCATGTTAATATAATGATTGATTTGGTTTCCAAACTGATTATTCCTTAATTTTTCTTCTCTTTTAATAAAAATTATGCTAACATAGTCCAAGGTAATTTGAAACGATTCCAGTTTAAATAAAGAAAGATGATATTATGGTCGATAATACAATGAAAAAACCAGAAACAGAACTTCCAATAGATGGAGATGCAAACCCGTCCACAGAAGTTAATCATCAAGGAATCAGTAGCGCTCCCGTAGATAGCTCTCAATTAGACATGGCAATAAAAAGTAAATTTGCTGGCGCAGAAATAAACGAAAGCACACAACCGAATAATATAGAAGAGCCATCAAACGAAGAAGATGAAGCTGCGGTTTTAAGAAAACAAAGATTACTAAGAGAATTAAATGCCTATCTTTTAAATGATGGCGAGATGAAAGATAGAACAAATCTATTTGGTGCATCGAAAGGTGTAACCGATGTTTCTCTAGCCAATGGTAATAAATTACAAATCATGCAATTGGGCGAAGGCGTTGAATTTATAGGTAAAGAAAAACCAGGTTTCTTCTCAAGATTTTCAGATCAAATGCCAATTGATGATGCAATTGCAACTGTGTTAATGGCTGAATCTAGAAACTTTAAACAAATAAATTTACATGGTAATGAAAGCGATCGTACTAATCTTTGGGTTGCAGCTCAGTTAAAGGGTATCGAAGTAAGTAGTGGCCATCCTGCCGATATGCCAAAAGCAATTCAAAAATTACAACAAGTTATGCAAGATAAAGGCATTAATGAGATTGAATTTAAAACAAATGAATTAAAAGCAATTGAAAAATCCATGCAATCTGAAGAACCTGATGCTGGATTAACTCCACGAACAGCAGACTTGCAAGCTGCAGCAACTGATTTCAGAGATAGCAAATCAGATGTGATTGG
>CALDHH010000054.1 GCA_937941575.1 uncultured Alphaproteobacteria bacterium
GTTAATTTTGCAGGGCTTGATAATAATAGTAATCTTTCATCAATATTAAATGCCAAATTACAAATCACTCTGGCGAATTTAAAACTTGGTGGTGGTGATATTATTCCAAAGCTTGGACTTAATGATATTAATCAAACCTCAAATATATTAAATAACACGAATGCAGAAATTAACATTAAAGCCAATATTACCGATGATTCAAAATCGAATATAAAGCAGATCGAGGTTTTAAATATAATATCACCAAAAACTTCAATAAATCAAATCAATAGCTTAATTAGCAATTCAAGTGATAATATAAAAATTGGCATTGCATCCAATATATTACCAAATAGCAACCCTATTTTAAGTACCCCTGAGGGTAATATAATATTACAAACTGATGCAACTATTCCAAATGGCTCACGCGTGATATTTAAAGAAAATGCTTTGCCACAGAATATTAATATTAATTCCCTAAGCTCAATCATTGCACCAAGCTTCTCTCCCCTATTCAGCCAAACTTGGGATGCAATGGAAGAGGCCTTACAAGTCTTAAATAATCAAGCTCCCAATGTTGCAACAACCGTTAGCAATACAATGCCAACTCCTACAGCAAAAATGTTACCCACCGCTCTATTCTTTATCGCAGCCTTAAAAGGTGGAAATATTGAAAACTGGATTGGTAATAAGCCCCTTGAAACTTTAAGGAATATTGGGCGTGGCGATTTAGCAAATAAATTAGGCTCTGATTTTTCAAATATAGCTCGGCAATCAAATGAAGCAATCTCTGGTGATTGGCGAGTGATCTCTATGCCGATGTTAAATGATGAGAATGTTTTGAATATGCAATTCTATCTACGTTCTCAAGACGAACAGGATTCTGAAACTGGTGAGATAACAGGTAAACAAACCAGATTTGTCTTAAATATCTCAATGAGCAATATGGGTAAAATTCAAATTGACGGTTTAGTAAAGCCAGAAAAACTTGATGTAATCTTACGCACAAAAATGGATTTAGATGCAACTACTCGCCAAGAAATGCGTCAGAAATTTACCTTAGCCATCGATGAAATGGGGATAGAAGGATCACTATCATTCCAACATAGTCCAGATGAATGGATGCAATTTGAATTACCAAAAGATGATGCAGAAGTCTTAGTTTAATTTATTTATTACTTAATTAATCTCTGATTTTCTTAGCAATTCCATCAAGGATTGCATTGATTAATTTTGGTTCAGAGCCTTCGTAAAAAGCAGAAGTTACATTCATATAATCATTTAAGATAACACCAATATCAACCGTGTTATGATGTAAAATTTCATAGCAACCGCATAGAAGAATTATCATTAATAATTCTTCTGGTGGTGTGCCGCTTTTCCTTGATGATAAAGCACCGGTTACAATTTCTTGCAAATCTTCACGATATTCTTCAACACCTTTAACAATAGAAGTTAATGTAGGTTGATCCGCTGGCACAAATAAATCACCGTCAAGTTCATAACCAATTCTATTATCAATAAAATCACTTAGGGCAGTTGTTGCAGTTTGCTCAGTTATACTAATTTGATATAGGACTTGAACAGATGCTAATCTTGCCGCAGTTCTTCTTGCTTTTAGGGAACCTTCAGTAAGTTTGATTAGCGGTTTTTTTATTTTTTCTAAAGTCATTTAACGTTTTAAACCAAATTTCTGTTTTAATTCCATCATTTCAACACATGAATTGACTGCGTCCGCACCATAATTCAATTGGCCCTCATTTGCAAGTTTTATTGCAGTATCATTGGAATTAGAACAAAATATACCTTTACCCAAAGCCAGTGAGTTCTTAATCATTAAACCCTGTAAGTTACTTATTGTTGATGAATAAATCATGTTATCTGCTTGTTCAATTATACAGCCCAAGACAATATAACCATCAAATCTGCGTCTTGCAGAAAAGAACTCATGCCCACGTACTGCATATTCAATTGCAGTTGGGATTTCAAATATGCTTGGCACAGTTACTTCTTGATATTCAAAACCATGCTTATCTAATTCTTTTTTTGCATCTTCTGATAGTTTTTTTGATATCTCTAAATTATCAGAGCTGCTGATTAACATCACATATTTTGTATTATCTTCATCAAATTCCGTCATGATCTATTATCCAGTCTCAGTTATTGCATGGATTTCACCAAGGAATTCATTAAAATCTGAAACTTCCCTGAAATCTTTATATACCGAAGCGTAACGTATATATGCAACCGTATCAAGTTTTCTTAAATGATCCATAACAGCCGTCCCAATATCAACTGCCATAATTTCAGACTCGCCTCGTTTTTCAAAATCACGGATTATCTGATTGGCACTTTGCTCAATAATTTCTTCTTCTACTGGTCTTTTTTGTAATGGCAATCTTAAGGAGCGTAATAATTTATCTCTATCAAAACGATCTTTCGTACCATCGGCTTTAATCACGGTCAATTCACGCAATTGCACTCGCTCAAATGTTGTAAAACGTCCTTCACAATCAGCACAATTCCGACGGCGCCTAATAGCTCCGCCTTCTTCTGTTACTCTTGAATCTTTTACTTGGGTATCTTCACTACCACAAAATGGACATTTCATCTATCAACAACCTTTAGCTATAGATTGGAAATCTATTACAAATCTCCAATACTTTATTTGCAACTTTTTGTTCAACATCTTTGTTACCATCGACGCCGTTTTCTACTAAACCATTTAGAACTTCGATAATCATCTCACCGATTTGTTTAAATTCTTGGACACCGAAACCTCTTGTTGTGGCAGCTGGGCTTCCCAATCTTAAACCAGATGTTACAAATGGGCTTTCTGGATCAAATGGAATTGCATTTTTATTACAAGTTAACCTTGCGCGCTCTAGCGCAGCTTCTGCGACCTTACCAGTTAAAGATTTTGGACGCAAATCAACCAATACTATATGGCTATCAGTTCCACCAGATACGATATCAACTCCACCTAATTTTAAAGTCTCTGCCAATATATCTGCGTTATCTAAAACAGATTGGGTGTATTCTTTAAATTCTGGAGTAAGCACTTCACCAAAAGCAACTGCTTTTGCCGCAATCACATGCTCCAATGGTCCACCTTGTAGCCCTGGGAATACTGCCGAGTTAATTTTCTTACCCAAAGCCAGATCATTCGATATAATCAATCCACCCCTTGGGCCACGCAAAGTCTTATGCGTAGTAGTGGTTACAACATGGGCATGTGGCACAGGATCTGGATATAGGCCCGATACAACTAAACCTGCATAATGGGCAATATCAACTAAAAAATAAGCATTTACTTTATCTGCGATATCTCTAAAGCGTTTAAAATCAATATGACGCGGGTAAGCAGATGCTCCTGCAATAATTAGCTTTGGTTTATGCTCTAAGGCTAATCTTTCAACTTCATCATAATCAAGCAGAGAATCTTCTTCTCTTACCCCATATTGGATTGCATTAAACCATTTACCAGATTGATTAGGTCCTGCCCCATGAGTTAAATGACCACCAGATGCCAATGACATTCCAAGAATAGTGTCCCCTGGTTCCAATAGACTTAACATTACAGCTTGATTAGCCTGCGAGCCAGAATTTGGCTGCACATTTGCGTATTTCGCACCGAACATTTCACAAGCACGTTCAATTGCTAAGGTTTCTGTAATGTCAACAAATTCACAGCCACCATAATATCTTTTACCCGGATAACCTTCGGCATATTTATTAGTTAGAACTGAGCCTTGTGCTTCCATCACCGCTTTTGATACGATATTTTCAGATGCGATTAATTCGATCTGAGTTTGCTGCCTATCAAGTTCTTTAGCAATTGCATCTGCAATTAATGGATCAGAATCTGCTAAGCTACCGTGAAAAAAATCTTGCCCCATATTTATATCCCTTTTTAAAACTGTCATTACCCTATTCCCTAAATCTTATTAATTCTAGTTTGATGTCTGCCGCCTTCAAATTCTGTATTTAAAAATGCATCAACGCAATCAAAAGCAACATTCTTACCGATAATTCTTGCACCCAAAGCCAAGATATTCGCATCATTATGTTGCCTAGTTAATTTTGCTGTTGTTACATCATGGCATAAAGCCGCCCTTATTCCTTGATGTCGATTAGCAGCAATACTTATTCCAATTCCAGTACCACAAATAACTATACCAAATTCAGCCTGATTAACATTAATAGCTTCCGCCATTTTATGACCGTAATCTGGGTAATCAACTGAATCAGAACTGTTACATCCCAAATCAATAACTTCAATGCCCTTATTGCTTAAATATTGGCTGATATCAGACTTTAAACCGTAACCACCATGATCGGCAGCAATTAATATTTTTTTGATGTCTAATCTCATATTATAAAAGCCTATCTAGTTATATAATAATTCACAGGTACAAAATATAGACATTCTAGAATAAAATCTAGTATTTAATTTAGCAATTGACTTAACTGATTCCATATGTTAAGTTTGCTTCTTTATAAGAGTAAGATCAAGGAAATTATAATGTCTAAAACACCTGAGCAAAAGTTTTTTGAAGACGCATTAAATATTGGAAGCTACGAACCCAATAAAATCTACCATGCAATCAATGGCAATGAAGATAAAATTAGACCAGATTATAAAAACGGCCGTGGCCATACTGCCCTTAAATTAGCAATCCACCATAATGATGTGCCGGTTGTGAAAAAGCTACTTGAGATGGGGGCTAGCACATCTAAAGATATCTTGGGTGAAAATATATTGCTAATGGCTTGGAATAAATCTGACAC